>JAITJP010000463.1 GCA_031278835.1 Deltaproteobacteria bacterium | reverse complement strand
GTATTTTGTCAATGAATGGAAGAAACGCATGAACATAGAATTTGGAGACGAGGTGATTACCGATATAGTCTTAAAAATTGGCCCCTTGGAATAGGGCCAAGATTTTTGACCAAAAAATCTTGGCCTCTCCATCCCGCCTGGCCTATCAGAAAAAATCCCTTGTCAAAATAATGGTCAATTTTGTGTTTAGGCTCATATGAGCCTAACTTATTGACCATTTTCTTTTGGCCTGGCTTTGGTTAAGGTAGCTTGGAGATTGGCATTATTTTTTTAGAGGCCGGTTTTGTCAGGCGGTCTTGAGGCCCATTGGGCGATTTTTTGACTTTTTAGCGGCTGGGCAGTAAAATTATACTACGGCGGCGGGTGTTGAGCGGGCCCGATCTCGGCGCGAACCTAAAAAAGGCATCGTTATGGCCTGGATCTTGACATTCGTTAAATCGTAATTATATTTTTTTAGTAGTCATGCCCTAGACGAAATCCGTCGAGGAATATTTAGTCCCGAAGTTTATTGTATTCCTCAACTTTATTTGATTATCTAGGCTAGTTAATTATTTAAAAGAGCTAATTAGCCTTTTAAATTATTTACTTTTTGGACCGTCATGAGTTTTTTTTCTCTTGGCGGTGTCATGTTCGCAACCGTTTCACTTCATCGGCCGAAAAAGTCCGATTTTCGTGAAATGCCGCCCATAGCGCCGGGTATGGGGGGCTGGGAGCCTTTACGATGTGGGAATACACTGATCAGGTCATGGATCATTTTGAAAACCCCAGAAACGTTGGGGTAGTGGCGCGTATCGATGGCGAAGGCCAAGTGGGCTCGCTCTCTTGTGGCGACGCCTTACGGCTAACCATCCAGGTCGATAAAGACCGGGACATTATCGAGGACGCGAAATTTCAAACCTTTGGCTGCGCCAGCGCCATAGCTTCTTCATCGGCCTTAACCGAGATGATCAAAGGTAAAACGGTCGAGCAAGCCTTGTCCATTACCAACCAAGACATCGCCGATTTTCTAGGGGGACTGCCTCGGGAAAAAATGCATTGTTCGGTCATGGGCCAGGAAGCCTTGGAAGCGGCCGTGGCCAATTACCGGGGACTTCCCCCCAAAGACGTCGAAACAGACATTGTCTGCCATTGCTTTGGCGTGACCGAACGGGAGATTGAGAAGGTCATTAGGACCAATCGGCTGACCACCGTGGAAGAGATCACCCAATACACCAAAGCCGGCGGCGGCTGCGGCAAATGTGTTCCGCAATTGGAGGCCATCTTAAACCGAATCCTCCACAAAGTGCCGGGCAACGGCTCAGGTCAGCCCGAAAAGGCCCCGACCAAGATGACCGCCTTAAAGCGCATAAAATTAATTGAGGAAGTAATCAACGGTGAAATCGCCCCGGCTTTGATGAGAGACGGCGGCGACATTGAGCTGGTGGACGTGGACGGCAACGAAGTGGTCGTGGCCCTAAAGGGGGCCTGCTCCAGCTGCCCGGCTTCCAAGCGCACCCTGGCCGATTTCGTGACCGAAAAATTACGCGCCCTGGTGGATCCAAAAATCGTGGTCAAGGAAGCTCGTTCCTAAGGCCCGTCAACCGCCGGAACCCGACCTGGGTTCCCCTCTCCCGTCCCGTAAAGAGGACGGCCTCAATAGCGAAATGAAGGGTCTTACAACATGGATACCATTTATTTTGACAATAACGCCACCACCAAGGTGGACCCCCAAGTCCTGGAGGTCATGCTGCCTTTTTTCAAGGAAAGCTACGGCAATCCTTCCAGCATGCACCATAAGGGCGGCGAGGTGGCCGCCTCTCTCAGGCAAGCCAGGATCTCCCTGGCCGAGCTGTTGGGCTGCGAGCCCCACGAAATCATCTACAATTCCTGCGGCACCGAAAGCGACAACACGGCCATCTGGTCGGCCCTACGGACCCAGCCCGACAAAAGGCACCTGGTCACCAGTAAGGTCGAGCACTCGGCCATCATCAATAACGCCGCTTTTTTAAAGCGTCTGGGTTACCGGGTGACCGAGGTCGGCGTGGATCGCCTGGGCCGCCTGGATATGGACGAGTTTAAAAGCTCCCTGTCCCCGGACACGGCCTTGGTGACCCTTTTGTGGGGCAACAACGAAACGGGCGTGCTTTTTCCCATCGAGGAGATCGGGCAATATTGCCGAGAACGCGGAATCGTTTTCCACACCGACGCCGTCCAGACCGTGGGCAAGATCCCCATTGACCTGAAAAACTCCCAAATCGACATGCTCTCCCTTTCTGGGCATAAACTCCACGCCCCCAAAGGCATCGGGGCCCTCTACGTTAGGCACGGCCTTAAGTTCGCCCCCTTCATGATTGGCGGGCACCAAGAAAACGGCCGCCGGGGCGGGACGGAAAACGTTCCCTACATAGTTGGCCTGGGTAAGGCGGCCGAACTGGCCCGGCAAAGACTGCCCGAGGAAAACGGCCGGGTCAAGGCCCTAAGGGATCGCCTGGAGGCGGGTCTATTGACCATCCCCTCGACCATGGTGAACGGCGATCGGGAATACCGCTTACCCAACACCACCAACATCAGTTTCGAGTTTATCGAAGGCGAGTCCATTCTTTTTCACCTTTCCCACGCCGGCATCTGCGCCTCCTCGGGATCGGCCTGCACCTCCGGATCCCTTGAGCCATCGCACGTTCTAAGGGCCATGGGCGTTCCCTTCACGGCCGCCCACGGATCGATCAGGCTCTCCCTTTCCGTAACCAATACCGACCAAGAAGTCGACCAAGCCTTAAAAATCTTCCCCGAGGTCATTAAAAAACTCCGAGACCTCTCGCCCTTCTGGAAGGACGGGGCCCCGGCCTTGGATAACGGCCTACTGACTTGCGACGATGGCAACTGCCAAGTTTGTAGCTAAAATCTATCTCCCAAAGGGCCCTTTTCCCGACCAGGCCAGGGTTTTGGCTTGGGGCGGATGGGCCAACAAAGCTTAATTGAACTAAATTTAGACGGCGAGGGTGAATCAACCTCGCCGTTTTTTTTTATTTTTTTTTAAGCCGATTAGAAATTTTTTTGAAGGTGTTTTTTTGGGCCATGCTTTGGCCCTTTTTTTTGGCCTGACGACCATTGGGGGTAATATTTTGGGGAGAATTACAGGCGTATTTTTTTATTTTTAGGGCTAATTTTTTGGAGCCATTATTTTGGGCCTTTTGGTGGGCAAGCTGGCCATGGGCTGAATATTTTGGGGCGATTATTGTAGATAAATTTTAGGTAACTTAGGGTAGTAAAAATCATAACTAAGTATACTGAAAATAACTAAAAATTCAAAATTTAAAAGGGAGCGGCCGCTAGTATAAAAGTTCAGTTCGATAAGTTGGGGGCTAATGGCTGGTATGGGTAAAATAATCGCCATTGGAATTTAAGAAATTCGTTTAACCAGACCATATATTGGGGGAGCTCGAGAGGGAACTTCCCAACAAAAGCTGGGGTCAGGCTCACCTTTAAAGCTATGATCTTAAAAGCGATTGGCACTTAAAGCTGGCCGAGAGTCAATTAAGGCACGGTGACCCTTAACTCAAACATACAAGTATTTCCATTGAAAAGAAACTTTGCAATATAATCAAATTCAATTAGCGGACAAAAGATCAAAAAAAGACCCATGGCACTTGACTTTTAGAGAACTCTTGATTTACCATGTAATAGAAAAGTTTTCGTTGGGCCGATATATAGCGGTCGAAATAGATTTTTCAATAATCTACTTAATGGTAAAGGTGAGATAGTGGTTTAGGTTTTGGGAAAAGCAAAGACCGCCAGGAGCCCTAAATTAGGACCATGTGTCGCTAAAATTTAGCCCTTTGTCTAGGCCCGGCCCTAAAAAAAAACCGCGGGCGAGGGAATGAAAAAATTCCCCCGCCGGCGATTTGGTCAATTTAAACGGCCCCAAACTTAATGGCTTGACTGCTTAAGCCATTAAGTCCGGGGGTTTATTCAGTCTTGGCTGGAGTGGCCGCCTTGGCTCTTTTGGCTGGGCTTTCCGCCTTGGCCCTTTTGGCCGGGCTTTCGGCCTTGGGCTTTGGGGCCGGAGTTTCGGCCTTGGCCCTTTTGGCCGGCGGCTTGGCCGGGGCGGCTTTTTCGGCCGGAGTCTCGGCCTTGGCCCGTTTGGCCGGAACCGGGGCTGGTTCCTGGGAGAGGCTTTTGAGCTCCTCTGGCCCCTGGCTCTCGGCCGTGACGGCCCCGTAATCGCTTGGGTCAGCCCCTTGTGGTTTGGCCGGCTCTTCATCGCCTTCCTTTTTGGGGGCCTGATGGGAAAGCTCTTGGGCTTGGCTGACCGGCTCGGCCGGGGCTTCGGAAAGCTCAGCCAGTTGGGCTGGTTCCGCCGGCGGGGCCTGACTCATGGCTTCCCTTTTTCCTGGTTGGATGAAATCGGGCCCGAAAAA
>JAITJP010000331.1 GCA_031278835.1 Deltaproteobacteria bacterium | reverse complement strand
CGATTCTGAAGGTTGCATTGAAATTCAAAATCACGACATTGCCACCCTGGAAGATGAAATAAAACTGCGGGACACGCCAATATTGGTCTACGAAAAAATCAATTACCTAACCAAGGATGAATTAAAAAACGAAGCCCAGGACATTACCGCTTTTGTGGAAAACTGGCGAAAGGCTTGGTCTTCAAAAAATATCCCCGCCTATATGGCTTTTTACGATAGGGAATTTTTTAATTCTGACGGCCTCTCTCATCAAGGCTGGATGGAAAGAAAAACCAGGGTGGCCGCTGGTTACAAGACCATAAGTATTGAAATCAAAGATTTACGCGTTTATCGTCACCGCGACACGGTCATTGTCACCTTCACTCAAGATTACAATGGTGACTCGCGGTTTAGATCGCTTGGTTACAAAAGGCTTTACCTTAAAGGCCAAATGGGTGATTGGCGCATCGTGGCCGAGGAATACGGGCCCCTACCCGGACCCCCTCCGGCCAAGTGGCTGACCGCCGCCCAAAAAGAAGCGGCCATAACCACGCCACCTTTGGCGGTGGCCCAGCTCTCGGAACCGGTGGCCGAGGCCTCGGCCGGGGCCATCTTGCCCAGCTCGACCACTTTAGTGGCCGAGAACACCGCGCCCCAGAATCAGTCTCAAGCCCAGGCGGCGGCCGACGAATCGGCCCGGGCGGCCATAGAGCAAAGGACCAATCAACAAAACACCCAGTCGTCCGAGGTGACCGTCTTAGCCAGCCTAAGCTCCACAGACGATCCCAGGCCGGTGACCAGAGACACGCCTTCGGCCGGGTCCATGGTCTCAAGCGGCTCTATCCCCGCGGCCGGCTCCGGCCCCAGACAGGCTACCTTGGTACCGGCCAGCTCCAAGTCAGTATCGATGGCGGCCGGCGGCTCATTGGCCCCCTCCAGCCAGGCTGAGCCAAGCCATCCCGCTCCGCTGGCCTCCGAGACCAATCTAGCCGCGAGCCCAAAATCAAGCCCAGAGACAAGCATAGCCGCGAGCCCAGAAACTAGCACCGAGTCAACGCTAGTGGCCTCGTCGGAAATTACCGAGAGCCAAAGCCTTCCTGGCCAAGACGAAATGGCTAGCTCGTTTGAGACCACCGAACCTTCAGGCGACCTGAGCCCAAGCGCCACCGCGGCCGAGGCTTTGGAAAACCTGCCTAGCCAAGCCGAAACCATGGCGGCTAGTGAGCCGGATCAATCCTCCACGCTTGTGGCTTCATTGGGTGGGGACTTGGCTTTGGAACAAGTTCCAGACGAAACCGAGGCTTTTGAGCCCCTTTCCGCTTTGACGGCCGAGGCGGCCCAATCGCTTTTGGAGGAATGGATCGAGGCTTGGTCGGCCAAGGACGAAAATTCTTATTTTTCTTTTTACGCTTCTGATTTTTTATTTAAAGATTTGAATCTTCATTTAAATTCCTTTAAACGTTATCGCAGCCGTAGGTTTAAGGAAGCCGGACAAATTTACGTGGAGGCCAGTGACGTCCAAATAAAGGTTTCCGGTGAAAACGCCACCATCACCTTCGAGCAGCGCTACCAAAGCGAGAGATACGCCGATCTAGGCATCAAAACCCTTAAACTGGCCGCCAGGGATGGACAATGGCGGATCGTCTCTGAAGCCTTTCAAGCCAGGCCCTAAAAAATGGCCAATGGCCGATCGGCTACGAGGCCTTTCAGCCCAGGCCATAAAAAAGCCTTAACCCTCTAAAATTGGCCGCCTGGGTCAATTAATGGTGGCTTGTTTTAAAAGCCTTTAAGCCCCGCCTTAAAAAGGCGTTAAGGCTCCGAAATTTGCCGCTTGGGACAAAGAACGCTTGTTTGTTTCAAAAGCCTTTTAAAAAATGCCTTAACGCTCTAATTCGCCGCCTGGGTCACGAAATGGCGGTTTATTTTCCTTAGCTTTTATATCCACGCCCTAAAAAAGCGTTAATAAACTATATTTGGCCACCAAAAAAGGAGCCCTTTTGTCGGATTTTCCCAACAATAGCGCACTAAAAAACTTCGCTAGAAGAGACCAAGGTCCCAAAAGACTTCATATACTGGTACTGAGCGCTGACGGCCAGACCCGCCGTCTTAGCTTTTCGCCCAGCTTTTTTTGGATCTTGGGCATTTTGTCTATCCTGGTTTTAGGCGCTCTGGCTTTTTTAACCCATCAATTTTTTGAACTGACTCTGGAAAGGGACTCTCTAGATTCAAAACTTCATAACGTGACTAAATATAACCAATTGCGCACCTACAAAGAAACCGTATCCATGGCCCCGGAGGAAGCCAGAAGAATTTTAGAGATCTTGGATAGGGCCATCGTCATGTCAGAGTCAGACGACAGTGAAGTTGGGCTTATTGGCGTTCCGGAACCCTCGCCGCCCGTTACTGAAAACCCAGACGACCAGACCGCAGCGGCTAACCAAAACGTTGCCACTGAAGAGCCCCTTCCAAGCCAGGAGACTCCGGTAACGGCGCCCCCGGCTAAGGAAAATACTCCAGTTAATTCCGACGATTCTCTCCAAGCGGCTTGGCAGGCTTGGCATACGGCCACCGGCGAAGTCACGGATCCAAATTCCCTGGACATCAGCGATTTTGAAGTCTCGCCCAAAGGCAGCGTTACTTTTTTCATTCGTCAAGACGGTGAACCCGGTCAGCGGGTTAAGGGACGAGTGCTGGTGGTCTTGGCCATAAGCGAGGCCAATGGCAAAATCTCCTTGGTTTCGGCCCCGCCCACCGATCTGACCAAACCAGAGCAGGGCTGGGAGCTTGGTTCAAAATACAACATCATCGCTTCCAAGCTGGTCAGGGCTCAGGCCAATATCCCCGACGGGGCTAAGATAGTGAACGCTGAGGTGTCTTCCTGGGAAGAAGAAACCAAAGAACTGGTTTTTCGCAAGAAAATTTTGATTGAGGATCAATGATGCCCTGGCGCGGCTTAATAACTAGCCAGACTAAAACTACCAAAAGTATCGATAGAAATTTAGGAAAAACTTTTCGCTACTATTTTTGGATTTTAGTCTTGGTTTTATTGGCTTGGCCTGGCCCCCTCGCGGCCCAGGATCAGTCAGATCGCCAGCATATTGTCTACTTTGAGGGAACCACTCAGGAATTAGAAATTTACAAGATCTACGGCCGCCACGAGGGACCGACCATCATGGTCATGGGCGGAATCCAAGGCGACGAGCCGGGCGGATTCATGTCCGCCGATCTCTACGTTGACATGGCCTTAAAAAGGGGCAATCTTATCGTGGTGCCCCGGGCTAATTTTAAATCGATCATTTTGTCAGAACGCGGGCCCGATGGTGACATGAATCGTAAATTCGCCGAGGTCAAGGAAATGGATCCTGACCGCGACCGAGTTGAAATCATCAAAAACCTCATGGCCGAAAGCGATTTGTTTTTAAATCTCCATGACGGCTCTGGCTTTTTTAGAACGGTCTGGGAAGACAACATGGCCAACCCAACCCGCTATGGCCAATGCATCATCGCCGACGCCGAAGTTTACGTTAACAAAAAAACCGGCCAAGAAATCCACTTAGGTGACGAGGCCCGCCGGGCCGTGGAATTGATTAACGAAGACATCACCGAGGAGCGCTATAAATTTAGCTTCGCCAATCACGACACCTTAAACGAGGATTCCATCCATAAGGAGCAAAGAAAGTCGGCCACTTTTTACGCCTTGACCGAACTGGGCATCCCGGCCTTTGGTATCGAGACTTCCAAGCAACTGCCTTCCTTGGAGATGAAAATCCATCAGCATAATTTAGCCGTCAACGCTTTTATGCGAATATACGGCGTCATCCCCGAACAGCCCAGAATTAATCTTGACCCGCCCATCCTCCAGTATATGGTTATCTCGGTAAACGGTCAGCTGCCCGTGGCCGTGGCCGACGGCCAGACCCTGATGATCGCCCCAGGTGATAGCGTGGAAGTGGTCCACATTGGGGCCAACTATGACCGGGGTCTCTCCGTTGACGTATTGGGCGTGGGCAGTCTTAACGACATCAGGATGCCGCTGGTCATAGAAAAAGCCACCAAAGTCATAGCCAGGAAAGACAACGATACTTTCGGGCAGATTGCCTTAAGGCTCTTACCGGCCGACTCCATCGACACGACTCCAAAACTCCTATTGGCCAGTCAAGTTGAACCCGTGGGAGCCGGGGCGGGCTGGCTCCCCGGCATGACCCTGCCCCCCATGAATCCGCCCGAGTCCACCGAAACGGCCGCAAAACCCACCCTGACCCTTAAAGAACTTGACAAAGCCGGACCGGCCATAGCCGCCGCCGGGAGCTTGGCCTCCCTGGAAGCGGAACAAAACTTATCCGGCCAAGGCGGCGCGGCTCCCATTACTCCGGTAAACGGAGTGACCGGTTTTATTTTGGAGGTGGACGGCCAAAGGGTCATCCTAAGGCCTTCGGAAACCTTAACCCTAAGACAAGGGGCCAAGGTAACCATGGTTGATTTAGAGACCGTCTCGCCGTTGCCCCCAGACACGGTCATGAACCTAAGGGGTTTTGTTGGCCGCCCCGGCGATACCACCGGTAACGACAAGGGCACCACGGCCGACACCTCCAAAAACATGATCCCCAGATTTGCCATGGATTTACACGGCCGCCGGGTCTACCAACTGGGTGCCGAGCACGGCCCCCAGCTCCTGGCCGCGGCTTATTTAGAACTCTCAGAACCCCGCCTCAGATCGGTAACCTTGGAGGCCAACGGCATTGAAAAAGTTTTGGCCCTGGGCCAGCGCTGGGGCCTTAAACCCGGCACCCAGGTCACTGTCAAGGAAGTTCTCCTGGACAATCGCCTGGAATTAACTAATCCCAGATACACCTTGGGCGGCCGTTCATTTTCCCCCAGCCTGCCCCAAACCCTGACCATGCCCTCAATCGCCGTTTCCCTGGCCGTTTTTACCGACGAGGATCTGGCCGGTAAAGTGGTTCTCTTCCCAATCAACAAATAACTCGGCCCTTTTTTAAAGAAAAATTTTCCAAAACTAACCCCGCCCAAAAAAATCCCGTTTCTTTCCCATTACTAAAAATTCTCAATTGACCCGGGGCCATTTTGGCCCAATATTCTCATCCGTAATTGGCCCGGCCTTTAAAGGCTTGCCCAAAAATTTTCAAAAAAAGTAGACCAACCCAAAATAGCCCCGCTCACCAAAAGCGCCTATTTGTTTGGACAAAAAAAAACAAAACAAAAACAACAGTTTTTTTTAATCTGGCCTCCTTTCATGGGAAAAATTTTTTTCCAGCGCCCAATTGATTTGGCAATTTTTTTTTAAAAACTTCCATCCTTTTTTTTCTCACTAGGACCAATCGTCCCCCTCTGGTAGCCTCGCGACTTGGGCTTTAAACGGTCATATTGGGGTCTCTGAGCCCCGCCGTACCCTTACCCCACCTTTTATGTCGCTCATGGCCGGAAAACCCGCCACGGGGCTTTTAGGACCGATTACCGGCTTGCCAGTGAAATTGGGCCGCTTGGCTTTTTTGACTAAAGCTCCCAAGCCATTTTCAAATTATTTTTCGCTCCAAAAGGTGACCCCAGACAATTAGCCGTTTAACCCTAAGACAGAGTTTTGGCCATTTTGGAACAATTCTAGGCAGACAACCCAGACAAGCCAACAATCAACCAGTCCGTTGTCAAACGGGCAGTAATCTGTCATACTAAGCCAA
>JAITJP010000313.1 GCA_031278835.1 Deltaproteobacteria bacterium | reverse complement strand
GCCCATTGTATTTCAATGTCATCGGTGCCCAGGGTTCCGGTGGAACCGGCCACGAAAGTTATGGTTTTATTGACCGCCCCCACATAGGTTCCTGAGGCTTGAATCACGGCGTTTGAGCCCAAAAAAGTGCTATTTACCGGCTCATCGATATAGTTTTGGGTGAGGTTTAACCCGGTTATGGAATTGGTTATCTGTAACCTATTGGCCGAACCGCCATCAAGCGAAGTTAAGATCAATCTCTGGGTATTGCCATTGGTTCTGGTTTTGTCTGGCGAGACTTCGGCCGTTAAGGATAGGGGAGGAACCTGAGCGGCCGCGGCTTCGTTTATGGCGATTTTTAATTGCTCCATGGTCCCGCCGGCGATAAATTCTCCGGAATTCGCCGTTCCGCTAACCACCGGTATGGTGATGGTCTTGGTCGTGTCATCGCCTATCTGGATGGTTAAGGATTCCCCAACGGCGCCAAAGGTAGCGTTAACGTAATAACTCTGGGAAGCCCTTTTTTCCGCGATGTTGGTTCCGACGGTTACTTCATAGGAGCCCAGTGAGGCGGTCGAGGTATTTATGACCGTCATCATCGATTCATCGCTGATGGTCGATTTACGGCTTAGCAGTTCGCTCTCGATGTCTTTGGATTCGGCGTCCAGTTTAAGGGAAACGAGCCTGGTATTTAGGTCCGAAATGGCCGTGATTTTATTTTGCCACTCGGTCTTCCAGGTCTCCTGTCTGGTAATGGTACGGCTTTCAATGGCAACCAGTTTATCCACCACCGAGGCAAAGTCGGTGCCCGAAGCCAAGCCCGTCCATTTAATGCTTCCAGAAATAACGCCGTTGGTAGTGCTAGTTGACATCTCTTTTCTCCGCTAGTCGAGAAAAATTTCCCCAGTGGGGTTCTCTTTTCGTATCGGCAGAAAGTCGAAAAACGTTTAACTTATCGTTCAAATTGACCCGGCCGGTAATGTTTTCCTTTGAGGTTTTTACCAAACCAAGGGCGTTCCGTCCAAGAGATCGGGCAGGATCTCGGAATTAAGATCCATGCTAAGGCCGGTTTCGCTTTGGTTAACCGACAAGACCGAGGGATCTTCTTGGGCCATTTATTCTAGCCTAGAGGAAATACTCCTGGCTATGGGGTTTTTGGGATCCAAGCTCAGGGCTTTTTTAGCTTCTTCATAGGCCAAGAGGTTCTCTCCGAGATTAAAGTGAATGGCCGACAGTCTGGAAAGGGCCGAGACGTGGTTTTCGTGGTTTAAGACGAAATTTTTAATGGGTTCCACCATCTCCCTCCAGCGGCCCAAACCAGCGCCGGTGAAGTAGAAAGGCTCGATGTTTTCCTCGTCCTGGGGACCCTTTTCAAAGGCCTTTTTCAGGCATTCAAAGGCCAGGTGCAGGTTCTTGCGCTTACGGCAGATTACGGCCAAAAGTCGATGGGTTTCCGGATCTTCCGGACCCATGGGTTGGGGGATTTTTGACAAGGCCATCTCGGCCTTGTCTATTTGGCCGGCGGCCAAATAGGTCTTGGCGAAACCTAGAAAGGGTTTGTGACTGTCGCTTTTAAGTTTGGAAGCCATGTGGTAGAAACGGGCGGCTTGACCGTAATCCCTTAGCTCCAAGTAGGCCTGAGCCATGTGAGAAAAAAGCTTAAAGCAGTTAAGCTCAATGGGGATTTTGAAGGGAAAACAGTCGGCTTCAAAAGCCTCGGGTTTTAGGCGCATGTGTTCCATGGCCTTTAGGCCGGCCTCCACGCAATCGGAGTAGCGCTTTTGAACCAAGCGCAGCTGGGCCAGGCGCATGTAATTGTCCACCAGATAGCCCCGATCGATTAAGCCCATAAGTTCTTTTTCGGCCCGATCGTAATCCCCCGAGGCCAGACACATGGGAAAAAGTTCGCTGATAAGGAACTGGATATGGGGGAAACCTTTCTTTTCCAACAAAACCCTTTCCAAGATCTCCCTGGCCTTTTCTTCTTCTTTGGCGTTAAGGCGGTTTTTATACTCGGTGTACATTAGGTCAAACATAAAGCCTTTGGGAGGGCTGAAGGTTACCGCCGGAATTTTAAAGGTCCTATTGCGATTGGGCTTGGTCTCCTTTAGAAAGTAAGCCCTTTCGATTAGGCACTCAAACTGGGTTATCTCCTTTTCCTCGCCTGGAACGGCCCAGCGCATGGATTTCATGTTCGGGTTATTTTTAAAAGTCTCCATGGCGCTAAACAGTCTTCTGGGGGCCTTGGCCGCTTGGAGGGCCGGTGTAACCAAAAACAGGTACTTGGCCGCCGAGTATTTGGCCACCCGGCGATAGGCCGTGACCGGATCGAGCTTTTGGTTATTGATGGAAATGTAGATGTTTTTAAGATCCGAGAGCTCCTTAAGGCTCTCCCAGGCTTGGGCGGCGTTAAGACTGGCCCCGTTTCCAATGAGTCTAATCCTCATGGGGTGGTCGAAATTGTCGATGATTTCTTTTAAATGGTTATTGAGCTTTTCGCCCCAGTGGTCTACCAGGTAAAGGAGATCAATTTTTTCCACTTTTGGCCAGGGTTCACTTGGTAAGTTACAGCGGATGCGCCTTAGGTTATGTTGGTAACTTTCTTTGTTTCTTCTCTCTCTAACCGAGATACGGTCTGATTTAAAAACAGGCATGTGGTATTCCCCGGTGGGGATCTCCACGTGCAAAAAGTCGTAGATAAAGGCCATGCGGCGGTTTAAGCTCCACTCGATAAGCACCTTGACTTCTTCGTCAAAGCCTCCCACCCTTAAGGCGGCTTCCCGGCGGTGCATTAGGCTCACGTGAAGAACGTGGTTGTAGTGGAACATGAACTCTCGGTTAAAATCCCTTGAGACCAGCATCTGCTTATCCAGGATGTGCCTTTCTCCGGTTTTTCCGTCAGCTATGGACGACACGGCGTAGAGATCGGAATAGGCCATGCCGATCTCGGGATTCTCGTCCAAGGCCTTGGAAAGAACCTCAAAGTGATTGGGATAAAAGGTGTCGTCATCTCCCAAATAGACCACGTAGTCGCCTTTGGCCAGCTTCAAGCCCTGGTTAAATCTTATGGCCGCGCCCTTATTGACCGTGTCCGGAACGTAGACGATCCTCGGGTCGGCAAAATTTGCCACCACGTCGGCCACGTCCACCCCACCATCGTTTAAGACAATGAGCTCCCAATCCGCCAAGGTCTGGGCCCGAATACTCTCGATGGCCTCGGCCAAATACTTGGGGCGATTAAAGGTTGATATGAGGGCGGTAACCTTAGGATTGACAATTGAGCTCATCTTTTATACCTCAATAAAAATTCCCTTTATTTTCTTTCCTGGGCTGGCCTCAAAGAGCTAGCCTCTCACAAATTACCAGAGGATAAAGCAAGCCCCGTGCCAAGAAAAATCTGCCCAATCCTTAGAGCTTCAAGCCCCCCAGCCTCCTAAGCAAATTCCAGGCCCACCCGCCTTGCCGCCCCAATTCTCCCAAAACTTTATCCAAAATGACTATCGATCCCCAAAAGTCTTCTCATAGGTGGATGATTTAAGCCTAATTTTGAGTATTTACTCCTTATTAATGGCCCTTTTAAAAATAGAATAAATTTTACCCAAGCCATAAGCTCATGGTGGGCTAAGGTTTTAATTGGCATTTTTCTAAGGTGAGTCTGAGGTAATCGGTTAGCTTAGGCTCAAGTTCTTTGGAGCACCAAAGGAGAATGAGGTTTTTTTTTAGCTTGAGTGACCTTGGAAACTGTCCTTGGGCTAGAATCTAAAAAATCAGAAATGGAGGGGAGATTTTTTTGTTTGGGGCTTAAAGGCCCATGGCCAGCTCCCGTTTCCGGGCCAATGGCACGGGCCCAGGAAGTCTTTGTGGCTTTGGCTAAGGCCTTCAGGCTAGGCGTGGTTTGGGTGGCCGGGCAGGTTTACCTTTGGGGTCAAGGAAAAGCTTAGAAGTTTTTTTAGTTATTCTTTAAGATCTTGTGGACCATGGGAGGGTTTTGGAGTTTTGGCTACAAGTTCTAGGGCTTTTCCGTAAGAGGCTGTTTTTTTTATTTAGCCAAAACAACCCTCGCCTTAGGTCAGGGAGGGCTAAGGGAGACCATGGCCAAAAACGTAATCTCACCCCCAGCCCAAATCGCCCCGTGAACGGGCCTAATAGCCCCGTAGGGGAGTTTCGCCCTGGGGTTGGGGTATTAAACAAGGTTAGGGGTCAGAAAGGCTCTGTGGGCTAATAGGGCCCTTTAAAAGGCGAGTCCCGAATTGACCAGTTCTTGGTGATGGTTCATATGGGAAATCAAGCGGGAAAGGGGAGCGAGTGGAGGTGAGTTTTTGTGGCTTGGGCTAAGGGAAGTTTTAAGTTGATGGTAGTTTTAAAATCAAGATATTGTGGTTTGTTTGTTTGATTCGTGGGGTTGGCCACAAGATCTGGGTTAAGCCAGGGGGCTTTGGGTTGTGAG
>JAITJP010000024.1 GCA_031278835.1 Deltaproteobacteria bacterium | reverse complement strand
CCAAAAAAGCCCTGGCCAGTGAAACTGAACCCAGCCCAGACGGTGAAGAAGAATAAGATAAGCTAAAAAAAAGAATGGAAGAAAAAAAAAGGAAAAACAAAAAAAAAGAAAGATAAGATAGTTTTTTTTTGAAAAATACGCCTATGAAAAGATAGCTTGGTGCGAAAACAGAGATTTGATGGAAAATTTTAAGGTTATTTGTCTGGTGATCGTTGGTATTTTTTGGAGTTGTGATGGTCAAATAAGCTAATAACTAAGCTTAGTGGTTATTTAAGTTAGCGAGGTGGCTTTTAAAGATTTTTAGTTTAATGGTGGGCTAGTTTTAACTATTAACGTTGTATTTTTATGGTAATTTAATAAAACATAGCCCTTAAGTTCGCCTCATGACGGCTGAAAACCCTCCAGCGCTGAATTTGGACCTTTGGGGCGGCCTTGAGGGTTTGTTAAGCCCGGTAACCTGGGGACTCACCGCTCCTTTTGGGACAGGCCCGTGAACGGTCAAAAAGGCCCCTAGGCGGCCTTTCCAGGCCAGAACCGATATACAAATGGGTTCAAGGGGTTTGTGGGGCTCTATGGGGCCATTAAGGGCCTTTAAACGCGAGTCTGGGCCGGGCCAGAGCTGGCGGGTAAGGCTGGGCCTGAGATTGGGCCTGAACGGGTGAAAACCAGAAAAAAATTTTAATTTTTTTTAGGCGCGGGATTGAATTTTGATGAGAGAAATGAATCGTGGAAGATATCGTGGAAGATATTGAGACCAGCGGATTACGGGTTCATGTGGTTTCCTTGGGCTGTCCAAAAAATTTGGTTGACAGTGAGCGTTTAATGGGGGCCATAAAGGCCTTGGGCTTTACCGCGACAATTGAGCCCAGGGAAGCGGAGCTATTGGTCATTAATACCTGCGCCTTTATTAGAACGGCCGCCGATGAAGCCATCTCGACTATTTTACGTTTGGCTGAAATAAAAAAGCCTGGGGCCAGGCTGGTGGTCATGGGCTGTTTTGTCTCTCGTTATGGCCAGGAGATAGCTGAGGCCCTGCCCGAGGTTGATTTGGTCATGCCCCCCGAGGGCTACCAAGAGTTTTTAGAACAGGTCTGCGCTTGGTATGAGCTTGCCAATAAACTTAAGGGCCTTGGCTCTAAAAAAACCAAGTCTGGTCCTTTGGCGGCAAAGGCGGAGCGGCAAGCGGTTAAGGGCTCGGCCAGGGCAGATTTTGATATCATTCCAGCCGAGTTTCAGGGTCCTTTCGAGACTTGGTCTAGGGAGCTGGGAACGCCTTTTTGGCGCTCTTGGCTTAAAATAGCCGAGGGCTGTGATAACCATTGTTCCTATTGTATGATACCGGCCATAAAGGGCCCCTTAAAACTAAGATCAATGGAAGAACTGGTTTTGGAGGCCGAAAAACTGGCCCAGGGCGGGGTTAAGGAACTGACTTTGGTGGCCCAGGATCTGACGGCTTGGTCAGATGGCGACCAAGATCTAAGCCATTTGGTCAGAGCCATTTCGGAAATTTCTGGTCTGGTCTGGATAAGGCTTATGTACGCTTATCCGGAGCGCTTAAAGGTAAAACTGGTGGAGTCTTTGGCCAAGATTCCTAAACTGGTTCCCTATTTGGACGTACCGGTTCAGCACGCCTCGCCAAAGATCTTAAAAGCCATGGGTAGGGCGGCCAAAGACCCCTTGGACTTGATTAATAAATTAAAAAAATGGTGGCCGGGAGTGGCCCTAAGAACCACCCTGATGGTTGGTTTTCCGGGCGAAACGGATCAAGATTACGATCTTCTGGCTAGGTTGGTTGAATCGGCCATCTTTGAGCATGTCGGGGTCTTTAAATTTAGTCCCGAGGATGCGGTCAAGGCCTCAAAATTTCCAAAGCAAGTGCCCTTGATGATTTCCGAGAAAAGGCGCAGAAATTTAATGTCTCGCCAAAGAAAAATTTCCTTGGCTCTAAACAAGGCCAGGATCGGCCAAAGTAAGCTTATTTTGGTGGAAGGGGCCTCCCCGGAGACTGACCTAATCATGACCGGCCGGGCTGACTTCCAAGCCCCCGAGGTTGACGGGCTGGTTTATTTTGATGGCTACCAACCCCAACCGGGTCAAATGGTCATGGCCAAGTTTCTAAAGGCCACGGCCTATGACCTTTCGGCCGCCCTGGAGTCAGACAATTTTTAGCTTGGGGCTGGGGAATTTTAAGAGCGGATGGCCCCAAAATAAGTAAACTGGCTTAAGTTTTTTTGGCCGCCCCAAAAAAAGTCCCGTGATTGGTTAAGTTGTCTAAATCAAAAAGCTGATTAAATTATTCTAGGCCATTGGGTAAGCTAGTTTTCGAGATTTAAGGCAAAAACCAGTAAAATATTCTTTTATTTTGTTTTAACAAAAAATACTAAGATAAATAAAGGTAACTTTTTAAAAAAAGTAATTTTATATGGCTAAAATTTTATTATAAAAAACTTCATCAACTAAAACTTCTTTTTTTTTGTAACTTAGTTTTCTCTCCTAAAGCCGAAGCTAGGGCTGGGTTGGGTTATTTCCGATGTCTGAAGATCTATTGACCTCTCTGTCTCCCTTGACGGAAAAGATTAACGAAACCATGAAGGAAATCTTAACCGAGGATAGTTCCATCCTTGGTGAGGTGTCGCTTTATAACTTCATGGGTGGCGGCAAGAGACTTAGGCCCCTGATTTTTTGTCTCTGCCATAATGCTTTGGGCGGAGAGATTGACGAGGAAATTATACGTCTATCGACGACCTTTGAGTTTTTACATATGGCCTCGTTGTTACATGACGACATTGTCGATCAGGCCGATACCAGGCGTGGACGTCCGGCCGCTCATCATATTTTTGGCATTCCGGAGACCATCATGGCCGCTGATTATCTTTTGGCCAAGGCCTCCAATTTGGCCTTAACCAAAAGGGACTTAAACGTGGCTGAAATAATGGCCGAGGTAATAAAATGTCTTAGCTTGGGAGAGCTTTGGGAGCTTAAAGCCAAAAATAAAGTCGACCTGGAAAAAAGCGAGTACATAGAAATCATATTGTACAAGACGGCCACCCTAATCGAAGGCGTGTCTTGGTCAGCGGCCGTCTTAAATGGGGCGCCAAACGATAGGGTGACATCGCTTAAATACTACGGTCGATGGACAGGTTTGGCCTTTCAGGTTATGGACGATATCTTGGATTACAAGTCTAGCCCCGATCAACTGGGTAAACCGGTGGGCCAGGACCTGGAGGAAGGCCGAATTACGCTGCCCTTTATCTTGGCCAGAAACCAATTGAAAGGAAAAGATCTTGAAAGGCTCTTGGCCTTAGGCGCCTTGGTCGCCCCGACCGCCCAAGACAAAGCCGAAGCGGTTAACCTGGTGGAAAAGGCCGGGGGCATTGAACTGGCGCACCAGCAGGCCCAAGCCCTAGCCGATCTGGCCGTTTCCTCGCTTTCAAATATGCCAGAGAGCTCGGCACGAGAGGATCTGGAAAAGTTAGCCCAGTACACGGTGGTTAGAAATCGCTGACCTTGTTTTGGGCCAGAATTTTTTTGACTATAAAAAAATAAAGAAAAACTTAAAAAGTCAAAAAAATATCATTTTTTGTTTAATAATCGGTGAGTTATGTCCTTTTCAAAAGTCCCCTCTAAGTTTTTCTCTTATTTTGTCTCCGAGAAATCTCTTTTTTCGCTAACTCTATTGGCGGTTTTGCTGTTTTTTCTTTCCGGCTGCGGCATAAACTTTGCCATAAAGGATACCCGAGGCGAGTCAGCCCCAACGGCCGACGCGGAGAGCTTTGCCGAGATCATGGATGTTCCTTATCCATCGGTCATGACCCTGGAGAGAAAAAATACCTTCACCTATACCAGGAAAGGCATACAGGCCGGGGTAATCTCGGTGGTGGGTCACTTGACCACGGATGAGATTGGGGCCTATTACGATAGTCACCTGCCCGACCACGGTTGGCAACCCAGGGCCGAGGCCCAAAGCGGAAAACTGGTCTCCACCTGGGTCAAAGGTAATAGGGTCTTAACCATAATCGCCAGCCCCCTTACCCTTTCCCTGGGCAGCGATCTTAGGTTGGAACTCTGGGTGGCTCCCCCTCATACCCAAGCCGACCTTGGTAAACGGGTGGTCTACGATAGTTCCGCTCCTTCGGGCGATCCGGTCGTCGAGACCAAACCCATCCGGGGCGGGAAAAAGAACGGCTTTTCCGAGGAAGATATCTAGCCCTCCTATAAAAAAGCCCCACCAGATCAACCTAAAAATAATATCTCTCTAGATCTAGACTGGCCCCCAATGGCCTGACCGATCCAGGCCCATGGGCGGCTGGCGAGAAAAAAAAATTCCTTAAACTAAGTTTGTTTCGCGCTTACAAGCTAGCTAAGGGAAAAAACGTTACGAAAAAAAACCATTTTAGCCAAGAAAAGCCTATTGCCTAACTAAAATAAAGCGCCGCCGGGGCCAAGACCGCGAAATCTCAAAGCCATTAAGATGACAAAAAAAACAATGGTATTGTTTTTAAAAAAAAACCAACCCCGCCGGTTCGGCTCGGTTAGGTAATACAATTTTAATCAAAAAACTAAAGAAATAACAGTAAGTTATTAGACTAGGTTGGGCTAACTGTGAAAGTCGGCTTAGTTTCAAAAACCTTTTTAACGAACCAGCCTCGCGAGAAAAAATAATCACCAGGTATTAAAATGGATAAAACTCAGGCCAACCCAGACAATCAAGCCAAAGCAGAAAATTTTTCGGCCCAAGGGCCCCAAGAACCCCTTTCTCTCCTAAGGGATAAAAAAATCATCCTGACCGTGACCGGGGGCGTGGCCGCCTACAAAGCGGCCGCCTTGGCTCACCTTATGACCAAAGCCGGGGCCTTGGTTAGGGTGGTCATGACCGAGGCTGGGGAGAAGTTCGTGGGTAAGGTGACTTTTTCTTCTTTGACCGGGCAAGAAGTGGTAACCAACATGTGGGATCGGCCCGGGGCCTCATCTTCGGCCTCCCACAACGTTCAGCACGTGGCCTGGGCCGAGTGGGCCGATCTAATCATAGTGGCCCCGGCCACGGCTGATTATTTAGCCAAACTGGCCCATGGGCTGGCCGGAGACCTAGCCTCGACTATAGCTTTGGCCTATACCGGTCCAAGCCTGGTGGCCCCGGCCATGAATACCGGCATGTACCAAAACCCGGCCACGGTGGCAAATCTTCAAAGCCTTGTTTCCCGCGGCTTTAAGGTCCTTAATAGCCCCTCGGGACTTCTGGCTTGCGGCACCAGCGGTACGGGACGTATGGCCGAACCTGAGGTCATAGCCTTTGAGGCGGCCAGGATCCTTTCCGAAAAGCCCCTTAAAGGCCAAAAAGTTTTGGTCACCGGCGGG
>JAITJP010000281.1 GCA_031278835.1 Deltaproteobacteria bacterium | reverse complement strand
CGGTGCTGCTACTCTTAAAATTTGACTTGGCCACTATCCACACCATGTGGTATTGCATGATTTTTTACATCATGGGCAGCACCCTGACCGGAGTTTGGCGCTACAAACAAGGCAAATGGAAATCCATGCGGGTCATCGAAACGGTCATAGAAGCGGACCCCGCGGCCAAATAACTTTGACCGCGGCCAAATAAGCTTGACCCGGCTAAGCCCCGCCTGGCCAAAATACCTTAACCCGGCCAAGCCCCGCCTGGCCAAAATAGCCAAAATACCTAAAAAACCACAGGAAAGGTAAAAATGACTCAAAATAATTCATACCATGATGACTTTTGCTTCGAATCAGGCCTAGTTTACTATTTGGTTTTTACTTTTCGTGACCCTGAAGTAGGTTCCACCCAAAACCTGGCCTTAGAACTCAAAGAATTATGCCAAGAAATAGAAAACAGATTTGATTTTAGCTTCCTGGAAGTTAAAGTCACCAAAGAGGCCGGACATTTTTTCCTTGAAGGCCATCCAGAACTTAGCCCGGGCTTTATGGCCCAAACCATCTTGAAATTAACCAACCAAAAACTTATTTCACGCTTACCTGAGCTAAAAAAGAGCCTGGGCCAAAAAAGTCTCTGGCAAACCGACTATTTTATGGAAACTTTGGATGACCAGGAATATGAAAAAGCCCTAGCTAATTTGCTAAAAACCCCATAATCACAACCAACCATTAAAAAATAACTTTAACCCCAATAATATTCTTATAAAAAAACAAAATATAATTACTTTACCCATAAATCACAATAAAAAACCCTAGGTCCAGCCCCTGGACCTAGGGTTTTTTATTACTTGGGGGAAAAAGGCCGGCCAGGCCCCCGGGCTTAGCCGGGGGCCTTGATTGGGGCGGCTTTTAATCGTCTTCTTTTTTGTTGGTTTCGTAAATTTTTCTCAAGATCTGGTCGGTCAATTCGGGATCAATTCTTTGATTGTTGACCAGTATTTTCATCTCGGTTCGAATTTTCTTTTCCATTTCCGGGCGTAGGTAGGTTGAATGCAATTTGTCCATTTCCTTTTCAGCGTTGGCTAGGATTCTTTCGCCGTAAGGCCGGTTTTTGATTTGACCCAAGGGGGCCACCCGGGGGTAAAAGGGGTAGTTCCTGGCCCGGCTTAGGGTGTGCTTTTGGTTTAGAAAAACCCCTCCGGGGCCGACCTCCTCGATGGTCTCCAAGGCCAAGGTCTCCTCATTGACGGCCAGGGGTTTTCTGGCGTACTCAAGTATTGAGATGCTTTCCAGATCGGACATGAACTTTTCGTAGCTAAAGGTGGCCCAGGAAGACAGGACCCCGGCCGAGTGGAGGATCAGATCGACCTGGCAATCCAGGGCAGTCTTGAGGTTTATCATGGACTCCAGGCCGCTTTGTGAAGAAACTTCTTGGGCGTCGGTCACCGCTCCGCCGCCCCGGGCCGGCAGGCCGTAGTATGAGGCCAAAAGCTTTGAATATCTGGTCATGGCCGAAAAACCGGGATTGCCCACGCTGACTTGGCCAATGCGCAGATCGGAGACCGTGGCCGTGACCCCGTAAAGAACCGGGGTGCCTTTTTTGACCATTTGACTTATGGCTATGGTGGCCAAACACTCGGCGTTGGCCATGGCCAAATTTCCGGCCAGGGTTATGGGTCCGGTGGCCCCGGCCATGGGCCCCGGGCTTATGATCAAAGCTTGCCCGGACAAAGCGGCCAAACTTAAACTGTCAAAGGCTTCCTCGCTTAGGCCCAAAGGCGAAAGGGTGCTGATAAGGGTTAAGCTTCTCGGGTATTTGGCAAACTCTTTCTCGCCCCCACAGGTTATGCCCACCAAATACAAAAGCTCGATAAAAGTTTCTCCTTTGGTCGGAATGAGCATGAGGCATTTATCGGAAGCCAAAAGCGAGGTATACAACATGATTATGGCCGAATTATCCGGATCGATGTCGGTGGGTTGAACCAATATCCCGCCATTAACCATAAAATGGGGGCAGACGTGAATGAGCTGAGCGATCTTGATGTAATCGTCCAAGGTGGAGGGCCTAACCAAGCCGTTTTTTTCAGTAATGGCTGGGCAGCCATAGGCTGGGGCGTAATAACTCCTCTGGCCATCGAAAATCATGTCCATTTCAGGACAGGGCTCCAAAAGCTGGGCTTGGTTTTCAGCCTCAAGGCTTTGGGCCGGGTCTTTTTGATCCTGGGCTGGTTTCTCACCGTCCTCTGGCTTTTTGGCCTCATCGCTTCCAGCCGACTCCACTTTCTTAACCACCGGGGGCCGTTCTTTCCGGGAATATACGGTAAAGCTTTTGGGAGCCGAGGCGATGGTTTCCATGATAAATTCTTCGCTGGGGTAAACGGTCAGCCCATTGACTTTAACGCCCCTTTCGGCGAAAAGGGCCATGGCCTCTGGGCTGTGAAGTTTTATGCCACTCGTGGCGAGAATTTTCATTGAAGCCGAATGAATTTTATCGAGTTCTTTCTTTATCTCTAAATCAACGCTCATTTAAGTAAAAGCCCCCACCTTAAAACAATATTTAAGCCAGCCCAAACCGGCCAACTCCAGAAAATTCTCGGATTAGTCCAAGAAAAGTTTATTAAGTCTCCATTATATCGCTTTTTTCCCCTAAATCCAAGCCCGCTTTTTTTTATTTTCGCTTGCCCCCCGGTCCATCTCATCCGGTCGCCCCCCTCCTGACCTGAGCCAGAACCAAGCCACTACTTCCGCCCCCCTCGAAACTGGCCCCTTAAAGGGCCGCCAAGGCCCCTAGAAGCCCTTGGGCCCCCTGGCCCCCCCCTCACCAACCCAATCCTTCTCCAAAAAGCCGCCACGGGCCTCTCAGACCCCTTCACGGCCCCATCCGAAAAAGTGCCGAACCGTTCGGCCCTTTAGTCTAACCACCTGACCTGGGCCTGCCAATTAACGGGCCAAACTATTATAGCCAAAACCAGGATCCGGTCTGGCGATTCAAAAAGCTCCTATCAGGCACGGGCCCTGGGTACATCGGGACAATTCAAATTGTCAAAATCGACATCAGCCAAAATACCGATGGGAGAGGGATTTTAAGATTTTTAAAGTAATTCTAGCCAGCTATTTCAGGACAAAACAAAAGGCTGATTTCTGGACAATTCCAATCAATTAAAAACCGAGATCAAAAATCACTATGAGACTTAGTATTATAAAATTTATAGCCGATTATAGCCCATTATTTAAGGCAAATCTAATCAGACCATCCTGGAAAATTTAAAACGAATAAAGGGCAGCTTTAAAAATCCCCATGGGACATAGATTTTGGGAATTTAAAAATCAGCCAAGCTGGCCAGATCAGCATTAAGACAGTAGGTTATTTTGGAAAATTAAGTTCAAAAAATCAACAATCGTCAAAGGCCCCGTGGGATAATTATTTTAAAAATTTAAAACCAATCAAGCCAGCTATATCAAGACAAAACCAGGACGATATTTCTGGAAAATTCCAGGCGACAAAATAGGCAACTAAAATAGCCCAATATAAATTATTTTGAGAATATATAAACGATTCTAGCGACTATTTCAAGTTAAATCTATTAGGACCTTTCTAGAAAATCTCAAAATCGTAAGCGACAAATTTTAAAAGCTCCATTAGTCGCGGCCTTTTATTATTTCAAAATAAAACTAGCTAGTCATTTCTAAAATAATCTAATCAGAGATTTCTGGAAAATTATAAATTTCAAATCGTGATCTTCTAATCTCCCCATGAGGTTAGGCCTTTGAAGATTTTTAAGCAAACCTAGTAAGTCATGACTGGACAAATCTAGCCAACCGATTTGGAAAAATAAAGTCGAGAAAACGGCAACCGAAATAATCCCCATGAGACAAGCTTATCAACTATTTCAAGACCATCTTTGTTGAATATTTCTAGCTAAAACTATCAGGACGATTCTGAAAAATTCCAATCAACAAAATAGCCCCTTCCAAAAGCCCCATGAGACAAGGCCTTAGAGAATTTACAGACTATTTTAGCCATTATTTCAAGACAAATCTAATCAGACGATTTTAAAAAATTCCAATCGACCATTTCTATCAAGCTTGGATCTTAAAATCACAAAGACCCCATGGAATAAAATAAAATCTGGGTTTTCGCGCGAATATTTTCAGCCCAAATGAAGGGCGCCCAAGAAGCGATTAATAGCGGCGACTTTTCATTCATTGTCGCCTGACCATCTGGCCAAAATTTAACCCTAGGTTGGCGGCCTATTGGGCCAACCTAGGGTTAATTTTATTGGGCTAGGGGACCCTGGCATTGAAAAAAGGGCCAAACAATGGTGAGTTTGTGTTTTTTTTTGGGTTAGGTTTTAGTTAAGGCCCAGATAGGTTTTTTTAACGTGGTCGTTACTTAGTAGGGTTTCGCTGGTGCCTTCCATGACCACGGAGCCGTGTTCCATAACGTAGGCCCGGGAAGCCACGGCCAGGGTGGCGTTGACGTTTTGCTCGACTATTATGATGGTCACTTCTTGGGTAATGAGGTTTTTGATGGTTTCAAAGACAATGAGGACGTTGGTTGGGGAAAGGCCCATGGAGGGCTCGTCTAGGATGATCAGGTGGGGCTTATTCATTAAGCCTCGGCCGATGGCCAGCATCTGTCTCTCGCCGCCGCTCATGGTGCCGGCCAACTGGCGCCGCCTTTCCTGGAGACGAGGAAACATTTCATAAACGTCTTTGAGATTGGCGTTGACCTGACTCTTGACGTTGTTTACGTAAGCGCCCAAAAGGAGATTTTCCTCAACGGTCATGGCCGGAAAAATGTTTCTCTCCTCAGGGACGAAGGCGATGCCCTTACGGGAGAGCTGGAAGGTGGGTAGGCCGGTGACGTCCTGGCCTTGGTAGAAAACCTTTCCGGCCTTGGGCGGGACCAAGCCCATGACGCTTTTTAAGAAAGTGGTCTTGCCGGCCCCGTTGGCGCCAAGTATGGCCACGATCTCGCCATTTTTAATGTGCATGTTTACGGATCTTAGGACTTGTAAGTGTCCGTAGGCGACGTCTAGGTTTTCCACTTTAAGCATGATATATACCTTTTGTTGTGGGCCGTTTTCGGGGAGATTTTTTTTGGAAAAAAATCGTCGTGAGCGGGCTAGGGGTTATATCAATAAACTATCGCCCAGATAGGCCTTTAAAACTTTTTCGTCCTTGGTCACCACCTCCGGGGTGTCCATGGCCAAGAGCTCGCCAAAGCACAAGACGGCGATGCGATTACAAACCTCCATGATGAGCTTCATGAGGTGCTCAACGATGAGAATGGTGATGCCGTTGTCCCGGATGCGGCGAATCAAAACGATGATGTCTTTAAGTTCCACCGGGGTCAGACCGGCGGCCACCTCGTCCAAAAATAGAAGTTTGCAGCCGCTGGCCAGGGCCTTGGCCATCTCGACCCTTTTTAACTGCATGGTGTTTAGGGAATTGGCCATGGTATTGGGATCAACCGGAAACTCGACAAACTCCAAGAGCTCCAAGGCCTTTTGGTGAGCCTGGCGGTCTTTGAGTTTAGCCACAAAAATGGCCCCAACCTTGACGTTGTCTAGGGCCGAGAGCCTGGGAAATGAGCGAACGATCTGGTAGGTACGGTTTATGCCAGCGTGGCAGACCTGGTGGGCCTTTAAGCCGGTAATGTCCCGGCCGCGGTATTTGACCCGGCCGAAGGTGGGTGGGTAAGTTCCGGCCACCACGTTTTGAAGCGTGGTTTTGCCGGCGCCGTTGGGGCCAATCAGGCCAAAAATGTCACCTTCGTCAACGTGGATGGAGACGTTATTCACGGCTTTGAGACCGCCAAAATGCTTGGACAATCCCTCGGTTTCGAGTATTTTTTCGCTCATCTTAGGCCTCGTTTTTTAGGCCCGGGGCCGCCGGATTGGCGGCGACCCCGGGGGAGGTTTTGATGAAATAAGGCTTATTTCACGTAGTCAGGGATAATCAGATCTTGGGTCTTAACGTGCGGAGGCCAAATCATGATGGACTGCCCGCCCATATACTGGATGACCGGGAACATGTAATAATCGTTTCCCACCACCAGATCCGGGAAGGTTTCCGTGGTGTATTTGTATTCCTTCATCATGATGCCTTCGGTCAAACTAAGTTCACCGGTAATGACCTGCTCTTCGGCGATCTGGGCCAAGTGCTCGGTGGTCAAATCACCGTATTTTTCAAAAGTGGCTTGCAAAACTTTTAGGAAGAATGAGGCCGTGTCGTAGCAAAGGCCGGCCGTCGAGGGGCCGGGTTCAAAGTTGTATTTTTTGGTGAAATCGTCTTTGAAGGTCTGGCTTTTTGGGGTGGTCCACTGGGGGATCATGTCCAAAATATAGTCGGAATATTCGCCGGTAAGTTCATACCATTCACCGACCCAGCCCAGACCGTCGGAAATGACCAGGCTTTTTAGACCGGCTTCCTTGGTTTGCTTGGTAAAAGCCGAAACCGAGGGCGGATCGCTCATGGTCCCGCCAACCAAGGCCACGTTGGCGTTTTTGAGCTTATTGATTAAAGGCATGAAGTCGGTTTCGCCCAACTGGACCCAGTCATAGCTAACCACTTCCCAACCGGCGTCTTTGAGCTGCTGACCCAGGGAATTGCCAAAGTTACGGCCCCAGTCGTTATCGACCCCAAATATGGCCGCCTTTTTTTCGGAGACCTTCCAAAGGCCTTTTTTGATGGCGTCTTCAAAGGCGTCGACGTAACCGATGGAGAGTTTGTAAGCCGTGGGCCAGCCTTTCCCAACCCAGTATTTGTACTTCTCTTTGTCGTTATTGTATTTGTCGTTAATCTCACTTCCGGCCCCAAAGGCGAAGAAGTGGGGGATCTTGTATTTGGCGGCCACTTCCATGCAGGAAAGCGAGACCCAGGAGTGCCATCCGCCATAACCCACTTGAATCTTGTCGCGAACCACGGCCTGCTCATAGGCCCGGGCCGATTTTTCGGCGTCAGACTCAGAATCGATCCAAATAAACTCGATCTTGTAGTCGCCAACCTTGTAATCAACGGCCTCAAAGACCATGTTAATGGCGTTTTTAAATTCCTCGCCAACCCTGGAGGCCGGTCCGGTAAAAGGTCCCAAGGACCCAACTTTAAGGGTTTTTTCTTGGGCCAAGGTCGGTACGGCCGCCAAAGCCATTGCGAGAACTACTAATGAAAGAAAAATCTTTTTCATGCGCTTCTTTCTCCTTTGAGAATGAAAATTTCAAACCACGATGTGGCCGGCCATCTCCTAAAT
>JAITJP010000273.1 GCA_031278835.1 Deltaproteobacteria bacterium | reverse complement strand
CTCTTTGGTTTTTGGCTAAAATTAACACTTTTAAGTTAAAAAAAAATTCAGGGCCAAAAAAAACCGCTTAGGCCATTTTAACCTTTGGCCCCAAATACTGGTCCGGTTTTTAAACGCTTTTTTTAATACTAACCGCCTTGACCTGGGAACAAATTAAGCATGGCAATGAATAATTTAAAGGCCACCAAAGTTACGGCTGAAGAAATTAGACGCGATCCCAAGATCTTGGACGGGCGAAGCGTTACCGGCGACATGGAAGAAAAATTAAGCCTTAAGGATATGACCATTAACAAGGCCACCTTGGTCGATTTTAGGGCCATTAGATCGAGAATATCAAATGTCGTTTTTAACGATTGTCGCTTTATTAAGGCCAATTTCAGGCTAAGCGAGTTTGAGAACGTGACCTTTAACGGCGGTTCCATGGCTTACCAAGGCGATAGCCAGCAAGAAGAAAACTTAACCAACTTTGAAGATTCGATTTTTAAAGGCCAGATAATTTTTAATAAGGTTAAATTTGACCTGGTTTATTTATATGGCGTTGGCAGCAAAGAATCTGTCTGCCGAGTTTTATTTAAAGACATGAGGCAAATAAATAACAAAGATCGTTTTGCCACCATACAAGGTTATGGCATAAATCTTAGGGTAGATAACTGTCTTAGGGAAGGTGATATTTTTGGATCTTTAGATGAAAATTCAACGGTTTACGCTACCAACAGCACTTTTATAAATTCTGGTTTTGCCGGCAATCGGACTAAAACTATTTATATCGAAAATTGTGAGTTACTTAAGGGTTCTTCTGGAGGCGCCGCCGTAACCATGGTCATTAAAAACTCCATTGTCGCGGGAGCTTTATTTGGGCAATTAAGTAAAAAAGCTTATTTGATCAATAATAAATACCCAGGTAATGGCCCAGGCTTAACCAGTCTAGGCGGCGGCCCGGGCTTAGAAATCTTTATTGACGGCCAGGGCGTCAAAGAAGCCAGAATGAATATTTTATCCGGCCAGGTGACCGTCAAAGATCTGGAATTAATAAAGCCCATGATTGGCAAAGTTTTTGACTATCAAGTCAAGACCTTAAACCTAAAAAACGTCATTTTGCGGGGGCCGAATTTTGAAGAACTTCGATTGGAATCCGGAACCTGGGAAAAGGTGGAGATTTACCCGCCGGCCAGGGTGCCAGACACGGTTTTTGTTAATTTACGGGTTCACCAGGTGACCTTTCCCAAGGGAAAACCCTGGGTCGAGGCGACCTCGAAAAGCTCGGTTAATTTGATTGAAAGCCCCACTCCCTTTGACTGGCCTGAAATAAGCGTGCCCACGCCCAAAGACCTTGACCTCGAATAAAAACCCAAATTAGCCATTGACTACCGGGCCCCCCAACTAGCCCTGGGCGCCAGGCCCCCCAACTAGCCCCTAAGCTTCAAAGCCCAGAAAGGTTAAGCTTAACTTAGAGATCCAGAAAAAATCACAAGCCAGCCTGGCCCAAAAAATAAAAAATTAAGTTTTTACTTAGCCGTATATTTTTTTTAAAACAAAACAAAAAATTCAAATAAAAAAATCAAGCGGGCGGCCAAAGACCATTAGGGCAATCCTTAATCCATAACCCATTAAAGGGCCAGAGCGGAGGACAACATGGCTCCACCCCCAGTCGGCGGTTCTAAATTTTATCTAGACATAAACGCCATAAAAGGGATGATCCTATTTCCCTCTTTGGGAACGCCGGCCATAATTGGGACCCAAGGCCAGTTAACGGTATTTTTAGCCCTTCAGAAAGCCGGCTTTGACATGCACCAGGACTTTGGAGGATCTCCGGAGCCGGGTTCGCCGGTGCCTTTTAGGCTGGCCATGCAGTTTTTTCTCCAAACCGTGATGGCGCCTTGGACCGATCGAGGACGCGATTATACCAGTTATCAGAATTATTCCAACGAGTTGGCTCAGGAAGCGACTATTTACAAGCGTTTTTACATGAACTCTAGGATAGTTAGGGAAAAATTCGAGGCGGAAAAATTTGGAGGTTTTTATCTGGGTAAATTTGAGCCCGACAAAGAATTTTTGGCCCAATATCAGCCCCTTGGCCAAGACGATCCCCAAGCCCAGGGTCCTTTTGGGCTTATCCACAAAGCCGCCGTTAACATGTGCCTGGATGGAGTTTTAACCAATACCAAAGACGGCGGAAATTTAAATAAGGCCCCCAAGGGCTCATCGGATCCAAACCAACCCGGAGGTGGCCAGGCCCAACCTGGCGCCGGCCAGGATGAGACCAGCCCAGCCAAAATCAACGAGGATGAGGGTTTTCGCTACGTTTTTCAATTCACCATCAGGGATAGCTTTAAACTAGATTCGCCCGGTTTATTTGAGCTCCTATTTTTGTACATTGATTTCAATGACTACAAAGAAGCCCGACTTAATTGGAAAGACCAAGGCCACTGGATTTTTAAATCCGAAGAAGACTTACACGTTCACTATTTGAGCCATCCCGGCGATGAACTTTTGTCGGCTTCATTAATTGATGAATTAAGTTCCAGGGCTAAAAAATTGGGCTGTGAGCCCATCTTAAAGCCGATAGAATTTCAACGTCATCCCTTTATGAGCCCTGATAGCATGAAATTCGTAAAGCTTTACTCTTCAGAGCCGACCAGGGTTTGGACCCAGGGTCAGAAAGACTTTAAGGGTCAAGCCCTGGCCGAGAGAGGCGGCGGCGAGAAGTCTTTGCACTACCTTGCCGATGACCAGAATGGCTGGTTGTTTCTCTCCAGGCATCCGGTTTACGTGACAACGAAGGATTATCTTGACCTAGGGGTGGTTTCAGATCTCCATCTTTCTTCACGGCAGACCAGTTACAAAGTGGTCGCCCCGCAGGTAATCCATGGGGCCAGTGAAGCTGATTCCCAATACATAAGTAAGCTTGCCCACCAGGCCTTGGAAACCTCCCAGCGCTTGTTAAACTCGATTGGAGGGCTGAGTGACGCCTTAATCGTGGCCGGAGACGTTTTTGACGTTCTGCGCAATCTAGACCCCAGAATCTTAAAATCAACCAGACCAGCCGGGTCCGGCGCTGGCCCAGGGCCAAGGGCTCCAGCCGGTTCCGGAGCTGGCCCAGGCTCAACCGATCCCTCTGGGGCCGGCGGCCTGCCAAGCTCAACCGATCCCTCCGGGGCCGAGGGTCTGCCAGGCTCAACCGATCCCTCTGGGGCCGAGGGGCCCCAAGAAGACGCGCCTAAAGAAATAAAAATGACCACGGCCGATCTATGGGAATATTTGGATTTTCAAAAATACGACCAAAAAGGCCCAAACTATCCCTTTTATATTGACGCCTTGATGTTCATGGCCCTGATTTTGGAGCATTACTATTCCTGGCGTAAACCGGTTTTTTACATCACCGGAAATCATGAGGGCTGGGAAGCCCCCTATGGTATTTCGCCAAGAATACTTAATAATTTTCTCATGACCATCAGGCCCAACGCCGGGGTGCCCTCTGACCAAAATTTGACTTTTTACGAGGCCGCCCTTTTGTTTGGGAAAAAATATAGCTATCTTGGTTATTTATCAAATTTTGATCAGGAAAATTTTTCTTTGGCTTATCGCTGGATAACCCCCTGGAAAGATTGCTTGGTTAACTTAGGTAAAAACCAAAACCTTTTACTTTTGGGTTGGGATGACGATGAAAACTTTATTTTGCCCTTCCTGGGGGGAGGCGGCGGTTTACCAAGGGCCGGTTCGGCCTTTACCGACCACCAGCTGAGTTTACTTAAGCGTATGGCCAGCCAAGACGATAAATTTAACCTCCTGGCCTCGCACTTCACCTACGCTAATTTTGAAAACAACATCCCGCTGCATAATCAAGACCAACAACGTTCCGGGAGCTGGTTTGTGGCCATGGAAGATTCGGACACCGGCTCGTTTGAGAAAAACCGGATTGATGTGTATTCTTATCTGACGGCCGGTAAAGTTAAGCTGACCGTTTCCGGACATGCCCACCGGGGCGGAGCCTATACTTGTTTTGACGATGGGCAAATCGATGGCCTAAACCTGCCCGCCCCAAAGACCTCCGGAAATGGCGTTGATCTGACCGACAGTGGCCGGGCTCTTAAAGCCGTTGATCCGCTAAAGCAGTTTGGTAACCGGGTGGTTTGTTTGGTTTCCGGGGCCGGAGGCCTGTACTCATATCAAAACCTCAATCAATCAAAACACCCTGACATCGACAAACCCCAGGGCCTTTTAATAAAAAACGATTCCATCGGTAACATAGCCAAAATTCAATACATCAGAGACGAGGCTACCACCAAACCTCGCCTGGCCGTGCGCTGCGATTACTTATGGTATGAAGATAAAATCGAAATGTTTTTTAACGGCCCAGAGGTTAAGGGCGACATTGTCGCGGAAAAAGGCTCCGGCTCAGGGCGCAGATACAATATTTTTCTTAATCCCAAGTGGCTTGATTTTCTAAACGGCCAAGAAATTAAGGGTGGTGGCCTTAACCCAATACAGTGCTTCAAACTTCATTTTGTCAGCAAAACCAGTTTTAGATACTGTAACCATTTGCTCTTGGAAATCGATGACGGGCCTTTTTTTCCATTGCCTGATCATGCTAACGTGCCAGTCTATCGACTAAAATTTGGTCCAGATCATGTTAACCAGGCTCTGTATAGCATATCTCTTGACGGCAAAAGAGATGAAAAGGGAACGTTGTTGTTTTTTCTCTCCGTTCACTTTAATAAGAATCATCCCATTGGCGCTCACTATGACCTCGGCTCACCTTGGTGTTACCCGGTAAGTATTGGATCTCGTAGTTGGTATATTAGCCGAAAATTTGGCCGGGGCGGTGAGTTACCAAACTACAGCGATTTGGGCAAAATTCCCGAATATCGGGTCCCCCCTCCCCATAGGTAAGCCGCAAAATCAAGGCCCCTTGAAATAATGGCCAAATTAGGAAAACCGGCTCAGCCAAAGGTGAGCCGAGAATCCTTGGCCTTTGGCCGAAAATACCGAAAGATCGGGTAATTTAAGTACCAAACCAGGTTGGTACGAAAAT
>JAITJP010000235.1 GCA_031278835.1 Deltaproteobacteria bacterium | reverse complement strand
CCTTGACGGTTAAGACAATTCCGCTAAGGCCCTTTTTCATAACCAGCCAGACCTGGCTGGTTATGAAAAAGGCTCAAGGCTTAGCCCAGGCGGCCCATTTTTTTTATTTGGCCATGGTGGGGCCCTTGGCCTAGCCTAGTTTTTAATTAGTCTACAATGATTTTTGCTCAATGTAAAATTTTTTGTCAAATATTTAAGACAAGACAGGGCCACTTGACCAAAGCGGCTTTGACCATGGCCCCAGAAACATCTGGACACCTATTAGGCCTAGAGAGCCTTTGGGGCGACCTGGCTGGGCTGGAAAATTTTTATTTGAGCCAATAAAAAAATCCTGGAAATCGCACAGTTTAACGGTTATAATCAAAAGCGGTCTAGATAACTTTGGCTTTAAGCGGCGGCAAAATTGAGCTGCCCAGGGGCCCCGGAAGCCCCAAAGACATCTATATTAATCGCCGAGGCCATGACCGGGAGACCAAATTAAGGGCCAATAAAATTCCGTCATAGAAAAATGACAGATTGGCAAAATTAAGCCCCCCTGACCAGGCCTGGCCCGGCCGGGCCGGTCCTTGGGGCTGGTCAGGGGGCCAGTTTTTTGGGCTTTTGAGTTTTTAAACCATAGCCGGCTTAGCCGAAAAAGCTTGCTAGTTTGGGCCAGTTTTTCTAAAAAAAAGGCCAAAAAATATTTTTTTAGGCCTTGGCTCAGGTGGGCCAGGGCTCCCTTAGTCAGATTTTTTTTTCATTTTTTGAGCCCTGACCTGGGGCCAAAAAATAAAGCGCTCGGCTCTCAATTTTTGGGCTGGGTAAATAGCAAAGCCTTAGATAGATTTCCTTAGGAGGCAAGTTCTTATGTTCCCGATATACAATCCCTTAAGCCCGGACCAGGTTGAACAAATCCACGAGGCGGCCCTGGAGGTTTTGGCTAAGGCCGGGCTGGCCATCGATCATCCCAAGGCTCAGGAAGCTTTAAGCGCTTATGGGGGCCTCGTTTCAGAGGATCGAAAAAGGGTTTTTCTGCCCAAGGCCACCGTGGAAAAGCTTTTGGCCAAGGCACCCAGGGAGTTTTTGTGCGCGGCCAGGAAGAGCGAAAACGACATGACCATGAAGTTGGGCAATTATTACTCCAGGCAAGGCGGGGGGCCCTTTTCTTTTTACGACATGAGAACTTGCCAAGCCCGGCCCCTGACCGTGGCCGACACCGTGGACTCGATTAGGCTGGTCAATCACCTGCCCCACATAAACGCCCCCAGCACCATGACCCCGAGCGATTTGGAGGTAGCCACCTATGACGTGGCCACGGCCAAACTGGTTTTGGAAAACACTGAAAAGCATTTTTGGTGTCTGACCACCGGGGCCGCCCATCTTAAATACGAGCTTGAAATGGCCGCGGCCACCGTGGGCGGAGTGGAGAACTTAAGAAAAAGGCCCATTTTAAGCAGCATTTTTTGCGTCATCGCCCCTTTACGCTTCCCGGCCGACGAGATCGATCGGCTTATCCTGTGCGGCCAATACGGGGTCAACGTCATGACCCCCTTGACCGTCCTGGTCGGGGGCAGCGCCCCTTACACCTTGGCCGGTTGCATGACCCAGATGACGGCGGAGTTTTTGGGAGCGGTCAGTCTCTGTCAAGCCCTTTGCCCCGGTTTGGGCCAGTGGTATTACACCTTGTTTCAGTATCTGGACATGAAAACCGGAATCAGCCTGACCCATTCTCCGGAAATCATGGCCATGGCCGCGGCCGGGGCTCAAATGAGCGCCCACTATGGCCTACCCAGTCTAGCCAACACCCTCCTTTCCGGCGATTGTCAGCCCCACCAAGTTTTGTTCCAATACGGCATAAACATCCTAATGGGCCTTTTGACCGGGGTGACCTTCCAGGTTGGGGCCGGCTCCCTGGAGTGCGGCAACCTTTACAGCCACCACTCGCTCATCCTAATCGACGAGATCCTCGATTATTTAAAGGCCTTTATGCTGGGAATAAATATCACCCCGGAAAGCCTGGCCGTGGAGGACATCATCGAGCAAAAGGACAAGGGTGAGTATTTAAGCAGCAAACTCACCATAAAATACCTCAGAAAAGAAAAACACCACCGGCCCGAGCTCATGAACTGCCCCACTCTGTCCAACTGGCTGGAAAACCCCAGCACCATCCTGGACCGGGCCGAGGAAAAGTTCCAAAAAATCAAGGCGGCCGATCCACGGGAGAGCCCCATCAGCCCGGAGGCCCAAAAAGAACTCGAGGCCCTCATGAAGGCCGCCGTCAAAGCCCTGTCCTAAAACCCCACCAGCCCAGCCTAGTTCCCTCTGGGAGTTTTTACTCCCCTGGGAACTGGCCTGGGACTTTTTCGCTTCCCTTGGAGCGGCCGGCTTAAGGGTGTCCCCAAAAAAGGGCCCCTGGGGCTGGGCCGTTTTTTTTGTTTCGTTAATTTTTTTGGCCGGGTCAAAAAGGGACTTAGATCCCCTCCCAAAATAGCCCCATAAAGGGCTCAAATCAGCCCCTGGTGACCTTTCAGGGGCCGGGCCCTGGTTATTTGGGGGGGGTTTCGGGAAACGGGCCATATGAGGGCCCCAGGGCCAAGATTGGCCTTGGTCAAAAAAGGGCCGCCCGGCCTCGGACATTTTTATCCATGATGGCCTCTAGCTTAGAGCGGGGCCCTTTTGAGGGCAAGTCTTTTGGGGCTTTTGGGACCATCAAAGGTAGAAAAAAACTCTAAGGTCATCGGTTTGGTTGGGCTTGTCAGGACAAGATGGCTAAGTGGTTTGACGCCAAGGGGAAATTCCCTTATAATTAAGCTAAAGAAAAAAGATATTTGTTTCATAGCTTAACTATATTTTAGTTTTTTAAGTATGTAAAGGACATTTATTTTATTAAATTTTTAATAATTTTTCACCGCGAAAGGCCAAATGAAAGCTAAAGTCATCGCCATAGTTTTGGTCATGGTTCTGGCCGTGGCCGCCTTTTGGTACAAAGATCGAAAGGCCAAGCTCGACCGAATCTCCAAACCACTGGTCCTTTACGGAAACGTGGACATCAGGGAACTAACTTTGGCTTTTAGAGTTCCGGGCCGCTTGGCCGAGATGGCCTTGGAGGAAGGGGATCGAGTCCAAGCGGGCAAAGTCGTGGCCAGTTTGGATCAAAAACCCTTGGCCGACGAACTGGCCGTGAGAAGGGCCCAGCTTAGGGAAAGCCAGGCCGCCTTGGTTAACGCTGAAAAAAAATTCGAGCGCTTGTCGAGCTTACTGCGAAACAAATCCGTCTCCCAAAGCGATTACGACGACGCCTTGGCCGCCCGGGATGAAATCAAGGCCAAAGTCGACACGGCCCAGGCCTTAGTCGTTCAAGCCCAGACCAATTTAAACGATTCAAGCCTAATAAGCCCCAGCCCGGGCACGGTCTTAACCAGGGTTTTGGAGCCCGGGGCCGTGGTGGCCGCCGGGCAAACGGTTTATTCCATAAGTCTTGACCAGCTGGTTTGGGTCAGGGCCTACCTGGACGAGCCGGATCTGGGCCGCATCCAGTCCGGCCAAAAAGTCCGGGTCAAAACCGATTCCGGCGGCCATTACTTGGGACAAGTCGGTTTTATCTCGCCCAAGGCCGAGTTTACTCCCAAAACCGTGGAGACGCCCAGCCTAAGGACTAATTTGGTTTACCGCTTAAGGATCGCCGTCGCCAATCCCGATCAGGGCTTAAGACAAGGCATGCCCGTGACCGTGGAAATGATTGAGGAGCGGACCCCTTGACCAAGGGGCCTTTCATACTGGCCCGGGGGCTCTCCAAGACCTTTAAAGGGGCGGCCAAGCCCGCCTTGGATAACCTGGAAATTCAAATCGAGCCGGGCCAGATGGTCGGTTTGGTGGGGCCGGACGGCTCCGGAAAAACCACCCTACTGCGTTTACTTATTGGCCTAATGGACCCGGACCGGGGCTCCATTACCGTAAAAGGTTTTGATAGCCGCCACCAAGCCGACCAGATCCAAGCCATTACCGGCTATATGCCCCAAAAGTTCGGCCTCTACGAAGATCTTACCGTCTTGGAAAACATGAATCTCTACGCCGATCTGAGAAACTCGCCCAAAAACGAGCGCCAGGAGCGCTTGGCCCAACTTTTGGCCTTCACCGATTTGGCAAAATTTCAGGGCCGTTTGGCCGGAAAACTCTCCGGCGGCATGAAACAAAAACTTGGCCTGGCCTGCGTTTTAATCGCCACCCCGGAATTACTTTTACTCGATGAGCCAAGCGTGGGGGTCGATCCCCTTTCCCGGCGGGAATTATGGAAAATGGTGACCAAGCTGGCCCAAGACGGGCTGACCGTGGTCTGGGGCACTTCCTATTTGGACGAGGCCGAAAAATGCTCCACGGTAATTTTGCTGCACCAAGGTCAGGCCCTTTACCTCGGCTCCCCGGATCAAGCCCTGGATCGGGTCAACAATCGTTCATTTGTCCTAAGCGGCCTTAAGGAATCCCGGCGCCGGCAAACCTTAATGGACCTTTTAAAGGACGGCTTGGTTATGGACGGCCTCATCCAGGGCGGAGACATAAAAATCGTGACCAAGGCCAACCAAGCCCCGCCGGCCCAACTGGGCCCCTGGGTCAACAAAAAAGCCACCTTCGAGGACGCCTTTATCGATATCCTGGGCGGGCCGACCCTGGGGCAATCGGCCCTGGCCGCCCGAATGGCCAACAAACCAAATGACGGGGCCGTGGTGGTCGAGGCCATTCACCTGACCAAACGTTTTGGCGACTTCACGGCCGTGGATGACTATTCTTTCCAAATCAAACGGGGCCATATCTTTGGCCTTTTGGGGCCCAACGGGGCCGGGAAATCGACCACCTTCAAGATGATGTGCGGCCTGATAAAACCCACCCTGGGCCAGGCCAAAATCGCCGGCCATAGTCTGGCCACCAGCCCCACCCAGGCCCGCGGTCACCTGGGTTACATGGCCCAAAAGTTTTCCCTCTACGACCAGTTGAGCGTCCGGCAAAACCTAACTTTCTTTTCCGGGGCCTACGGGCTTTTTGGGGCCAAACAAAAAGAACAAATCGAGCTCATGGCAGACGTTTTTGATCTCTACCCCTATTTTAACCTAAAGGCCGGCTTACTGCCTTTGGGCCTCAAACAGCGCTTGGCCTTGTCCTGCGCCCTAACGCACCAACCCGACGTCTTGTTTCTCGACGAGCCCACTTCCGGGGTTGACCCCCTGACCAGACGGGAGTTTTGGTTACACATAAACCAGCTGGCCATCAAAGGCGTGACCGTCATGATCACCACCCATTTCATGGAAGAAGCCGAAAACTGCGACCTGATCACCCTCATCTACCGCGGCCGCGACGTGGCCTCGGGCACTCCCGATCAGCTAAAAAACCTGACCAAATCCCCCGCTCTGCCCAACCCCACCATGGAGGAGGCCTTCATAGAACTTATCGCCCGATCAAATTTACGCCCAGAGGCCTAACCGCCCAGAGGCCTAACCGCCCGCCCGGTTAGTTAACCCAAAAAACCAAGTTCCCCCCCAAAAAAAAACTTGAATGGTGAGCCGAAATGAGAATTTTAAAGGCTTTAATCAAAAAAGAATTTCTTCAAGTTGGGCGAGACCCGGCCACCATCTTTACCACCATGATTCTACCCTTGGTCTTACTGTTTATTTTTGGCTACGGCATTAACCTGGACGTGGGGAGCTTTAAAATAGGCCTGGTGGTGCCAGGAAACGATCCCAACTCAATTTCACTTATTTCGGCTTTCTCCAATTCGAAATTTTTTAAAATCGTTTCAGGCCGCGACATTCGCGAATTCGAGGACCAGATAATCGCTTCGCGTTTAAAAGGCCTAATAATCATCCCCTCGGATTTTTCCCAAAAACTAATCTCCGGTCAAAAAACCACCATATCGCTCATTACCGACGGTTCGGACGGCAACACGGCCACCTTGGTCAGATCCTACGCCCGAATGACTCTCCTTAATTGGCGAGAATCCTATTTGGCCGAAAAGGGTTTTTCCGCCCCCGGGCTCATAGACTTGGAATTACGGGCCTGGTATAACCCCGGCCTTTACAGTCAAAAATACCTACTGCCCGGTTCCATGGCCGTGATCCTGCCCATTACCGGAATCATTTTGACGGCCCTGGTCATTGCCAGGGAATGGGAACGCGGGACCATGGAAAGTTTAATGGCCACCCCGGCCGGAATCTATCAAATCATCACGGCCAAACTAATTACCTACTTTTTCTTGGCCATTTTTTCCATGCTACTTTGCTACCTGATAACGGTTTACTACTATGACGTTCCCTTTGAGGGCAGTTTTTTAATCTTTATGCTCATTGGTTCTTTTTTTCTCATAACGGCCCTGGGCCAAGGACTTTTAATTTCAACTGTCACCAAAAGCCAATACCACGCCGCCGAGTTGGCCATTATTTCCGGCTTTTTGCCCACCTTTCTCCTAAGCGGGGTGATTTTCGAAATTTCCTCCATGCCGACATTTCTTCAAGCCATAACCAGGCTGGTCCCGGCCCGCTATTTCGTGGCCTCGCTAAAAACCATCTTTTTGGCCGGCAATGTCTGGCCCGTCTTTTTATACACAATCGTCCACCTAATCATCTTAGGACTGGCTTTTTTTGTCATAACGGTCAGAAAAACAACCAAAAAAATACTCTAACTCTAAATTATAA
>JAITJP010000228.1 GCA_031278835.1 Deltaproteobacteria bacterium | reverse complement strand
AGGCGACCGGGTTTTGGTGAATAAATTCATTTACGGCATTAGGAACCCCTTCACCAATAACGTTCTTGTCGAGACTGGCCTCCCTAAGCGCTTCGACGTGGTTATTTTTAGATATCCAGTGGAGCCCAATGTTGACTATGTCAAAAGGGTCATCGGTCTGCCGGGAGAAAAAATTCAGATCATCCGGGGAAAAATTTTCATAAATGATCAGCCCATCGATGATACCCATGGGCACTTCGGTAACCCTTACCTTACTGGATCGGCTAGAGATTTTGGCCCACAAATCGTCCCGGATGAGTCTTACTTTATGATGGGCGATAACCGCGATTTTTCCAATGACTCGCGTTTTTGGGGCACGGTCCACCTCAAATTTTTACGCGGTAAGGCTTGGCGTTTGTACTGGTCATGGGATGCCTCCGGAGATGATCGTAACTATTTTCAAAGGTTTCGTAAGGATCGCTTTTGGATGAAGATCGAGTAAAAAATTTCTAACCAAGTCCAGAAAAAAAGGTGGCGGTGATGATGAAAAACTTACTAGCCCGCTTTTTTAACCCAGAACCTGAGCCTTTAAATAAGCTTAAGCTTATCAGCGGTCCATGGTGCCGCCGAGGGCAAATTTTTGGGAGTTGTGGTGGCGCTTTAGGGGTTACCTCATTGGCTGGGATTGGTTTTTTTGGTCGTTTGGTTTTTATTTAATCCCCTTTTAAGGGGATTTTTTTTAACCTCCGTTTGGTTCATAATAGAGAGAGGCAGTGAAATGGCATTTGAACAACTGGTCTGGCCAAAGGACTTAATCGATTTGGATCAGTTTAGCGCCGAACACCTTTTGGCCATTTTAGATTCGGCCGAGACTTTCAAAGAGATCTCGGAACGGGAGATAAAAAAAGTGCCCACTTTGAAGGGCAAACTGGTGGTCTTGTTTTTTCACGAAAACTCAACCAGAACCAGGCTTAGCTTTGAAGTGGCCGCCAAACGTCTTTCGGCCGACACCATCGCCCTTTCCGCCTCCGGGTCCTCAATGTCCAAAGGGGAAACCCTACTGGACACGGCCAAAAACATCATGGCCATGAACCCGGACGCCTTGGTTATTAGGCACTCGGCCTCGGGCGCCCCCTTGTTTTTGGGGCAAAGGCTAGCCTGTCCAGTCTTAAACGCTGGCGATGGGGCCCACGCTCACCCGACCCAAGCCCTTTTAGATTTAATGACCATCAAGCAAAAGCTTGGCCATATCGATGGCTTAAAGGTGGCCATCATTGGCGACATCGCCCACAGCCGGGTAGCCAGAAGTAACATGATTGGCCTAACAACCCTGGGGGCCAGCGTCTCGGTCTGTGGTCCCCCCTCCATGATGGTCACGGGCCTGACTGATGAGTACGGGGTTACGGTCCACTCAAAACCCGAACCGGCTCTAGAGGGCGCCGACGCCGTTATCATGCTCAGAATTCAGTTAGAGCGTCAATCTGGGCAACTCTTTCCCGGGGCCAGGGAATACGCTTCAGTTTACGGCCTTAACGACCAAAGACTAAAACTGGCCAAACCAGGTTGTCTGGTTCTCCATCCCGGGCCGGTTAATCAAGGGGTGGAGTTGACTCCAGAAGTCTATGAGTGCCCCCAATCGGTAATCTTAGAGCAGGTCACTAACGGCGTGGCCGTCCGTATGGCCTTATTGTATTTGTTGGTTGACAACGTGGAGCGCCGAAGCCCTGCCCAGGACGAACCACCAAGACCGGTCGCCTCGGAACCGGTTATTGGCGCATAAATTCAAGGATCTTTGGGAGGTTAGCCGCCGCCTAAATTAAATTTGGCGTCTAGCCCAACTTTCGCGGTTAGCCAAATTTAGTCTATTAACTACTTGAAATTATTTCTTTTTTTAATTTAAAGGTGTATTACCTAACTCTGGGCACCTTATAAATTTTGGTCATTTTCGTTATAAAAATGATAATATAATGTAAATAGATAATTTTATAAGATCTTTTTTAATTCGTTAACTCATAAGCAGATTATATTAACACTTTTATACCGCATAATAATGTATAATTTTCTTGACGATAATTGAAATAATTACCGTAATATGTATCAACATATAAAACAAGGCTTTATTTTTTTATTGTCACCACAAATCAATATATACCTTGAGGTATATTTTGATTTGTGAGCTTGAAATTATTTCTTTTTTTTAATTTCAAGGTCTAATACCTAACTCAAGGCAGCAAAAAATTTTGATTAATTTCGTAAAAGGCGTATTTTTTTAGGTATATAGATATTTTTATTATTTTTTTTATATCTTAACTCATAATTATCAAAGATTGAGGCCTGGGAACTTGGGTTATTGAGGACTAAATTTTATGGCCCAAATGGAAATTAGTTCAGGGAAAAAAATATACATGAGTCTATATAAATCATCTTTTAATAGTAAAAGGCCTGGGTTAATGGAAATTAGCCTACGTTTGCCAAAATTCACCCTGGCCGGTCTTGACCATTAGGGGGGCCAACAATTTTTTTTAGCCTAGGAAAAATGGCCTCGCTTTGAAAAAATAGAATAATTTTGCAGGTCTATGGGAATAGCTGGCCCGGGTCTTACTTAGGCCCGGAAATTTTCAGTTTTCTAAATTCAACTACTAAGTCGAGCCAGTTTTAAAACTCGACTTCTTAATTCTGGGAGGCCCTGTTGGGTTAAAGCCATGACCGGTCAGCCAATTGTAATAAAAAATGGTCGTTTGATTGATCCGGCCCAAAAGATCGATCAGCAAGCCGACCTACTTATCCAAGACGGCCTTGTCGCCGGCCTGGACTTGGCAGGTAATCTGGGTATCGAAGGCCGGCTGGTCATTGAGGCTGACGGTTTATGGATCCTCCCTGGCCTTATCGATATTCATGTTCATTTAAGGGAACCAGGACATGAGTACAAAGAAGATCTGGCCTCGGGCTTAGCCGCGGCCGCCGCGGGCGGTTTTAGCTCGGTTTTGGCCATGCCCAACACCTCGCCGCCCATCGATCGAGCCGAGTTGGTTACTTCCTTACTAAGTAAGGCCAAGGGCCTTAAGGGGGCCAGGCTTTACCAAAGCGCCGCCATGACCAGGGGGCTTAAGGGCGAGGAGCTTACCGAGTACAATGATCTTAAATTAGCCGGGGCCGTGGCCGTTACCGATGACGGCAAATGGGTGACCGATTCGGCGGTCATGAGACGGGTTTTAGGCTACGCCAGTGTTTGTGAACTTTTGCCCATAAGCCACGCTCAGGAAGGCTGCCTGTCCAAAGACGGCCAGATCCACGAGGGCCGAGTCTCGACCAAGCTTGGCCTAAGGGGTTTTCCGGCCGAGGCGGAATCAATCGCCGTTTACCGAGATCTGGCCTTGGCTAGGTTAACTGGTTCCCGGCTCCACGTCTGCCATGTTTCTTCGGCCCTTAGCCTAGAACTGATCAGGCAATTTAAATCCATGGGCGTCCGGGTCACCTGCGAAACCGCCCCGCACTATCTGTTTTTAACCGATGAAGACCTCCTGGGCTATGACACTGATAAAAAAATGAATCCGCCCCTTAGGGCCGCTTCAGACCAAAAAGCCCTTAGGGCAGCCATTATAGACGGCACCATTGACTTAATCGCCACCGATCACGCTCCCCATTCAATCTTGGAAAAGGAATGTGAGTTTATGGAAGCCTCATTTGGGGTCATTGGATTGGAAACGGCCTTAAGCCTGACCCATGAACTGGTGGAAGATCTTAAACTCGGGCCCAAAAAACTCGTGGAACTGCTCAGCTTAAACCCAGCCAAAATTTTAGGTATCCCTGGAGGCAGCTTAAATATCGGAGCTCCGGCTGACCTAACCATCTTTGACCCTTTATTGACAAGCCCATACGACGTTCAAAGCTCCAAATCCAAGAGCCGCAATAGCCCCTTTAAAGGCAGAACCCTTAAAGGTAAAGTCATAAAAACTATTGTGGGCGGGGAAATTGTTTTCGAAGGCTAAAACAAATCTTGGTAATACATATGCTTAAAAAACTCTTTATTATTCTTATTGTTTTAGCAATATCTTCATTTTTTACTTCGGTCGGTTGGACTCAATTAAGTATTTACAAGTTTTTTTCAGAAAGTTTCACCGGATTCAACCAAGAAACCTTAAACAAAGCCAGAGCTGGTCAGGCCCGGTCACAATTGGAAGTCGGCCTGGCCTACTATTTTGGCCGTGGGGTCCCGGTTAACTATACCGAGGGCCTTTCTTGGATTTATCGAGCCGCCCTCAACGGTTCCGCGGCCGCCCAATACCAGCTCGGCCTGGCCTTGGAAGAAGGCTTGGGTATTCCTCAAAGCTTTACCTGGGCTTTCTATTGGTTTGAATTGGCCGCGGAAAGGGGTTACGCCCCAGCCATGAACAGAGCCGGCCAAGCTTATATGTCCGGCCTTGGCACGGACCTAAACCCTTCTAAAGCCTTTAATCTCTTCTCCCAGGCGGCCAAAAAAGGGCTCCCCGAGGCCATTGTAAACCTTGGAAAACTTTACGAGGCCGGTAGTGGAGTTGAGCCAGACCAGGATCGGGCCATTGACTTGTATAAGCAAGCGGCCAAACTAGGCTCGAGCTATGCCAAGTTTCTATTAGCCTATTTCGAAGAATACAAAAAACAAGCCCGGTCTACCAATGAACCATGGCTGGAACCGCGCCTTAAAATAGCCTTGGAGCTAGCCAAGCAATTCTCAGCGGACCAGGTTTATGAGATGGCCATAGGACACTATTGGATAACTAGTGATGGTTTCAAATTAAACTCTCCTATCTTAACTACATTACTTGAGCTAGCCGTCGAGAAAGGCCAGCCCGAAGCCATGTATCGATTGGCCGAATACTATCTGTTCGCCAACCAAGAAAACTTCCATTGGGAAGATCGCCTTTTTAGTGAACCCGAAAAACTGGACTGGGAAAAATCCTTTGATCTCTTTGAACGAGCTTATAAAGCCGGTTGTCTAAAAGCCTCGCTACGGTTGGCCCAGAGTTACGAAAACGGCTGGGGGGTTAAGCCCGATCCGCAACTTGAACTTTCCTGGCTCAAAAAGGCTCATGAACACGGCCTAAACGGAGCGGCCACCGCCCTGGGGGTAAAATATCTATACGGATTAGGGCTACCCAAGGACGAAAGAAAAGCTTTTGAACTATTTTATTCTGACACCAAAATCATGCTGGCCGGGGAAACCGCTTTATATTTAAGCCAGGCCTATGACCTGGGGATAGGTGTCCCGATGTCTCGTGAGCAGAGCTATAAAATTCGCCTGCTCGCGGATAACTTTCCAAAATTAGCCGAATACCAAGTCTATTTCCCCTATACTCCCCTTCGGCCCATGTTGGCCTCGGATCTTGAGTTAACCGAAAGCCTTCGTAGGAACGCGGAACGGGGGGTGGCCGGGGCTCAGTTTTCCCTTGGTTCAATTTATTGGTTGGGGCTGGGCATCCCAATGGACAGGGATTTGGCGGCTCAATGGTGGGCCAAAGCCGCCGAGCAGGGCGTTTTCATGGCCCAGTTCAACATGGGCTTATTGAGTTTTGCCGCTGATCTGGATGGCCCGGTGCCCCTTGACCAGAATTCCGAGCAAGCTTTTAAGTGGTTTCTTTTGGCCGCCGAGCAGGGCGAACTTAACTCACAAAAATTCGTGGCCTGGGCTTATTACACTGGTGAAGGCGTCGATCCCGATCCGGCCATGGGATTTTTTTGGTACCAAAAAGCCGCCGCTCAAGGTGACGCCGAAGCTACCTTTAACCTGGGCTGGGCTTATGAGTTCGGGCGCGGCGTAGAATTTAACCCGATCCAAGCCCTCAGTTGGTATAAAGCCGCCAGCGAAATTGGCCTAGCCTGGGCTAACTACAAAGTAGGCTTGTTTTATTATTACGGTCTCCATGGAGTAGCGAAAGACCTTAAAAAAGGCTTCAAAGAGATCGACACCGCCGCTGGGAAACATATGTTTGATCCCCTATATATAGTAGACCTAGCCTATGAAAAAGGGCAAGGAAGAGTGTTTGATCGACATTATCCTGCTGTTTTAATGGAATCAATGAGAAATAGTCCTATTCATAATAATACTCTCCGCAATAAAAGATTAATCCTTGATTTTATGGTCACGACCTATAAAAACAGAAGACTTATCGACTTAGAAAAATACCCCTGGCGAGAGATACTTCAAGAGGCGAGCTTTTCCGGAGGCTCGGTTGAGGCCAGATATATTCTAGGGCGAGAGTTAGACTTGGGTTTTCACGGCCCGCGGGATAAAGCCAAAGCCCTGGTCATGTTTAAACTGGCCGCCCAGGGAGGGCACCTTAAGGCCCAAGAAAGGGTTGGCTGGGCCTACGATCAAGGCTATGGTGTGGAGATTGACGAGGCCAAAGCTTTCGACTGGTTTATGAAAGCGGCTAATCAAGGCTTACCCATGTCTCAATACAAGACCGGGATAGCCTTGCTTAAAGGCTACGGGGTCAAGGCCGATCCCCAGAATGGATTGGCCTGGATTGAATTAGCGGCCAAAAAAGGTTTATCGATAGCCCAATACGAACTTGGTCTGGCTTACCAGCGAGGTGAAGCCGTCACCAAGGACGCCACCAAGGCCGGGCAGTGGTTTGAGCTGGCCAAACAAAACGGTTTTACTCAAAAGCAATACAACATGGGCGTTCGTTATCTGGAATTGGAAGCGACCCTTGACAGCGTAGATTTCAATTATGATTTAAGCTTAACGCAAAATTGTAGTTTTAAAAGTACTTCAATCATTGTCGCTAAATTTTTCCGGGAAGGCCAGGAAATCGTAACAAGCGAACCGGTGAGGTGGTCCGCCCAAATCGTCAAAAACCCTAGCCAGATCTGGTGGTTGCGGGGGCCACGGGATCTAAACGGTTTAATCTGGGGCAAGTTCGAAGACTGCCCTTACCAAAGCTTAAAGTGGTTGCGTGATGAGCTCTGGAATGAAAAGGCCGTGAAAGGCCAAGCCTCCACTAACCGGGTGGCCCATCTTTCGGACGTTGTGGGAGAGAGAACCGTTAGGTTAAGCGCCTCGACCAATATAGACGGAGTCGATTACCTTGGTTCAACGGAGGTGACTTTTGGTAAGGGGCCGCTTTCTATCTTTACCAGCCCAATTATTCAAAACCCTGAGCTTAACATTGAAGTAAAGAGAGAAGAACGTTTTTCAAAGGACTCTGTGCGTTTTCCGGCCGTAAGCGATTTTTGCCGGGGTTCCTTGGACGGGATCGATTGGGCTCTAGCCAATAACGGGGACGATTTCCAGCATTATGTCAAAGGCTCAAACTTACCAGACCGTGACGATTTGGCCAAACTTAGCCTTTTTTATGAATCGGGCATGGCTGGCGTAGCCAGAGAAAAATTTGGCGCCGGTGCCGGTTTTGCCGCCGGTTGGCCTACAGGAGATTATCTATCGGGACAGATTAAAGTGGATTTCCGATACAGACAATTTTCATTTTTAAAAGTCTATTTCAGAACCTCGAGCGATAAAAGAAATAATTATCTGGTTTGCGCCGAAGGTTTGTACGATAACTAAATATTCGCTAAGTTGTCTAAGGTTTTCTGTTTTTAAGTTAAACACAAATTGACCTTTAGTAACTATTTATAAAGATCCTTGACCCTTTTACATCTTTAGTTTTTGGCTTGGCTTTTTCATCACTCTAGCTCTCTGGGCTCGGGTCAAGCAGAGTTTGGCCAGTCCCCTGGGGGGCTGGGGGTTTGACAAAACAGTTTGACGAGAGATTATAAGTTTTAATTGAATGTTAACCTGATAGTGTGAAAAAATTTTACTTTTTCCCAAAAAAAAAGCCTTGTTGGTTTGTCAAGACTTTGATATTTTGTTTCTACGATAGGAATTTAGTTTTGCTCTTATCAACGCCTTTTATCTGGAGGAACCCATGGCCACAAGCCGGCTATTGGATTCGGTCGTCCGGGCTTTGGAAATCTTGGAAGTTTTAGACGCCGAAGGAGAACTTACTAACTCAAAAATCGCCCAGCGGCTGGGCATGGAAAAAAGCACGGTTTTTCGTACCCTTAACACCCTTAGAGCTAAAAATTTTGTCAGGCAAGACCCCGAGACCCTTAAGTATTCCAATAGTTACAAGCTTTTTGAGATGGGTCACAACGTGGCCAGACGTACCGGCCTGCCCAAACAAGCCTTTCGCTTTATGCGCAAGCTAGCCAATACCGTCAATGGGGCCATTAATCTGGGCGTTTTGGATGGCGACAAGGTGGTTTACATCGACAAGATCGAAAGCGACGAAACGGTTAAGGTCTGCATGAAGATCGGCCAAGGCATCCCGCTTTATTGCACCGGTCTAGGGAAATCTTTCTTGGCCAGCATGTCCCACCAAGCCATAAAGGCCATCATTGGGCCCGGTCCTTATAAATCTTACACCGAAAAAACCATCACCACCTTTGACCAATTGGCCCTTGATTTGGAAGAGACCAGAAAGCGCGGCTACTCCATTGATGACGAGGAGCATTTTCGCGGCATAGTCTGCGTGGCCGCCCCAATTTATAACGCCAAAGGTGAGACCATCGCTTCTTTGAGCGTGGCCGTGATAAAAATGTACAATGGGCAATCGGAAATTGATTTCAAGTTCCTGGGCCAAGCCGTCTACGAGGCCGCCGATGGCTTGACCGGTTCGGTGGGCGGCCAACGGCCCAATCATTTTTTGCCCTGGGCTTCCGGCCAGGGGGCCTAATTTGGGCAAGGCCCGGCTTGGACTTGACCGGGGGGCTGGGGCTGGTTTGGCCTAAAATTAGGCCCCAAAAAAGGCTTGGTTTTGTTTTAAGAATGACCCGGATTGGGCCAAAAAATCTTTAAATTTTTCAGCCATCAAATTTGACTATAATTTAAATTGACCCTGAATGTATGGTTCAGGGTCTTTTTTTTTGAGTATATAGAGATTAAATTATTGCCCTTTAAAAAGTAAAAATAGCTTAACAAGCCGGTCGGTTTTTGATAAAAATGCTTGACAAAAATGTAGCCAGAGAGTATTCTGTGCTTATAAAGCAATGGCATTGCGCATAGCGCAACGATGGTAGATACAATGGCAATGGTGAGCCGCTTGTATCTTACTAAGTTCCCAACATGGTTATAGAAATAGCCTGGCTTTTAAGCTTGGCCAGGGCCATAAGGGCTGACTGGCCCTTTAGTGGATTATTCTGGAAAAAAGGCTTTTTAAAATAGAACTAGGTTTTGTTTTTTAAGATAAAATTAAAAAAAATACTTGATATGTTGCTTAAGAAAAGTTTTTTTTGTTTATAGGCTGTTATTAGACTTCTAATATCTTTCTATTATGCCTTAATTTAGGGTTGGCCTAAGGGTTTTTACTTAAAAACAAAAAACCTTAGACCCCTTAAAAATGGGCCTGGTAATGGGCCTAATTTGCCCCCAGGCCAGCTTGGGCCAAGTGGTTGGGGGGGAGTAGGGGCCCATGGTCTGAGAGCCTTCTGAGGGCCTTGGTGGCTGTTTTTTTTGGTGGCCCTTTTGGCTGGACGGTTGGGTTGGGAGCCCTGCTTGGGGAATAACCGTTCTAGCGCCTTAAAGCGTCGGGGCGCTTTAAGGCGGTGGGACGTGAAATGGTGGGCGGGTCTTTTTTTTTCTTGGAGGAACCAGGGTCTGGGATGAAAAGTGATATTACCAAAAAGGGCTTGGAAAGGGCCACCCATAGGGCCCTTTACTACGCCATGGGTCATCGGCCAGAGGATTTGAAAAAACCCTTGGTGGGCTTGGTCAATTCCTTTAACGAAACCATGCCCGGTCATATGCATTTAAATAGTATTACCAAGGCGGCCCGGGAAGGGATTTTAATGGCCGGGGGTATTCCCATTGAGTTTCCCACCATTGGCATCTGCGACGGCCTAGCCCAGGGCAATTTTGGCATGCGCTACCCCTTGGCTAGCCGGGAACTTATCGCCGACACCATTGAGACCATGATGAACGCTCATTCCTATGACGCCATGGTCATGGTCACCAATTGCGACAAGATTACCCCGGGCCTGTTGATGGCCGCGGTGAGGCTTGACCTGCCGGCCTTACTGGTCAGCGGCGGGCCCATGGGCACGGGCTGTTGTCAAGGCCAGGAGATTGGCTACGCCGATCTGATGGCCAGGCAGGCTCAGGTGGCCCTGGGCCGGATGAGTTTGGAAGAACTTGGGGAGCTGGAGGCCCTGGCCTTACCCGGGCCCGGGGCCTGTAATTTATTGGGCACGGCCAACTCCATGAACTTTCTAACCGAGGCCCTGGGCATGTCTTTGCCGGGAAGCGCCGTGCCGGCCACCACCGGGCGGCGTTTGGCTTTGGCCAAAAAGAGCGGCGAGATGATTATGGAGCTGTGGCGAAAAAATATCAGGCCCAGTGACATTATCTCAGTGGCGGCCTTGGACAACGCCATAGCCCTGGATTTGGCCATTGGCGGCTCCACCAATACCGTCTTGCACTTAACCGCTTTGGCTTACGAAGCTGGCTTGGATTTTAAGGTTAGTCGGTTTGACCAGATGGCCGAAAAGGTACCCCATTTGGTTAAGATGAGCCCGGCCAGTTCTGGTCACTACCCGGCCGATCTGGATCGGGCCGGGGGCATAGGGGCGGTTTTGGCCAGACTTAAGGATTTGGGCCTAATAAATTGTGAGGCCCTGACCGTTACCGGCCAGTCTCTGGGGGAAAATTTAAAAGGCTTTCGAGTTTGGGACGATTCGGTCATCAGGACCAAGGAAAGGGCCTATTCGCCAAGGGGCGGCCTTAAGCTTCTCTCTGGCAATTTAGCCCCCCTGGGGGCGGTTTGTAAGCTGGCCGCCGTGGATGAGGCCATACTCGAGCACCGAGGCCGGGCCAGGGTTTTTGACCAAGAAGAACTGGCCGTAAAGGCCATTTATGGCGGCGAGATAAAAAAAGGCGACGTGGTCGTGGTCAGATACGAGGGGCCCAAGGGCGGCCCGGGCATGAGAGAAATGCTGACCCCCACCGTGGCCATCGTGGGCATGGGCCTTGGTAAGGAAGTTGGCCTAATCACCGATGGGCGTTTTAGCGGCGGGACCAGCGGCGCGGCCATTGGCCACGTCTCCCCGGAAGCGGCCCAGGGCGGCCCCATCGCCCTGGTAGAAGAAGGCGATTGGATCTATTTCAACATCCCTAAGGGAGTCTTGACCTTAGAGGTATCTCCCGAAGTATTGGCAAAACGCCGGGCCGCCTGGACAGCGCCCGTTTCCCGACTCCCCAGGAAGAGTTACCTGGCCCGCTATAGCGCCCTGGTTTCTTCGGCCATGGCAGGGGCCGTTTTTAAGGTAAAGGAGGACATTAGTGAGTAAAAAGAAAATCACCATCCCCGAACTACGGGCCAAAAGGGAAAACGGCGAAAAATTTGCCATGATCACCGTTTATGACTACCCGATGGCCTCGTTGGTTGAGAAGTCGTCCATTGAACTTATCTTGGTCGGCGACTCTTTGGGCATGGTTATCCAAGGGCTTGACAGTACCGTTCCCGTGACCATGGCCGAGATGCTCTATCATACTAAGCTAGTCAGAAGGGGCACTCCGGGAACTTTCGTGGTGGGTGACATGTGTTTTATGTCCTACCAGGCTTGCGAAAAGGAGGCCATCCATAACGCCGGGGCCTTAATTCAAGCCGGGGCCGACTGCGTAAAAATGGAAGGCACCAGGCACACCGCCCCCAAAGTCGAGGCCGTGGTCAAGTCAGGTATCCCGGTAGTCGGGCACATTGGGCTAACCCCCCAGACCGCCTCAGCCATGGGCGGCTTTAAGCTCCAGGGCAAAGACCTGGAATCGGCCAAAAACCTCATGGCCGACGCTTTGGCTTACCAGGAGGCCGGGGTTTTTGCCATTGTTCTGGAATGTTTGCCCACGGCCCTGGCCCAGGCCATCCACAACAAACTGACCATTCCCACCATCAGCTGCGGGGCCGGCCCGGTCTGTACCGGCTACAACCTAAACGCCTACGACATCCTTGGTATCTTCGATCAGTTCGTTCCCAAATTTGTCAAAAGGTACCGCGAGGTTGGTAACGACATTACCGCCGTCTTTGAGGCTTGGCGCCAAGACATAGAGACTGGCCAGTACCCATTGGCTGACCATAGTTTCAACGTCTTTGAAAAAGAAATTAACGAGCTCTTTAAGTAGTTATCGTCTCTTTTTTAAAAGACAAAAACTTTAATCGCAAGGTAGGTATACATGCAAAAGTGTCTTCTTATTGTATTAGCGGCCATTTTATGTCTAGGCCTGGCCAGCCCGCTTATGGCCCAAGAGGCTGAATTTCCAAAGGGCGATTGGGTGATCGGCCTTTCCAACTCCTATTACGGTAACGGCTGGCGTAAGCAGATGGTCGAGTCTTTCACCGAGGCGGCTGAAAACGCCAAAAAAGCCGGTTACATCAAAGACTATGTCATCCAAAACGGCGACGGCACCGTAAACGCCCAAATCGCCCAGATCAACAGTTTTATCCTTCGGGGGGTTAACGCCATTGCCATTAACGCCGCCTCGCCCACGGCCCTAAACAGCGTCATCCAAAAGGCCCTGGACGCCGGCATCGTGGTGGTGGCCTTTGACTCCATCATCGAAGGCCTTGATGACGTCTACACCATGGATTATGACTTCTATTCCATGGGCGAAAAAAAGACCGAATACGTCATGGAACGGCTGGGCGGTAAGGGTAACGTCGTAGTGGTTCGTGGGGTTTCCGGCTCAAGCCCTGACATTGGCGTTTACAACGGCATCATGAGCGTTTTAAATAAGTACCCGGACGTAAAAAAGGTCACCGAGATTTATGGCGAAGCCAGCGCCACGGTTTCCCAAGAAAACATGCTTAAAGTCCTGCCCAGTCTCCCGGAAATTGACGCCGTCATTACTTTTTGCGGCAACGATTCCATTGGCGTGGTTAACGCCTTTGAACAGTCGGCCCGAGAAGTTCCCATCGTGATTGGCGACAATACGGCCGAATTTATGAATTGGTGGATAGCCAAGAAAAAAGAAAATAACTACCAAACCCTAAGCGTCAACTCAACCCCCAGCTGCGGATCGGCCGCCGTTTGGGTCGTTTTAAATATCCTCAATAAAATTGACGTGCCCAAAAAAATGCTCATGAGCCTCATTTATATCACCCAGGATGAGGCTGAAAAGTATTCCGACCTTAAGCCAGGCACCATCGCCAGTCCTTACTTTAGTAACGACGATGTTGTCAAGGACATTATTGTTCCGGCTCGCCAAGCCAAGTAGCCTTAAGTTTACTTTAACCCGGCTCGACCTGGGGCCTTTTTTAGGTCCCAGGTCATAGAAGGCGATTATTTTGGTATTTGGTTTAGGACATGAGCGATTACGGCGTTAAAAACTCTCAAATTCTAGAGGCCCGGGGCTTAAAAAAGATCTACGATTCCGTTACCGCGGTAGACGATCTTAAGATCACCCTTTACCGTAACGAGATACTGGCCTTAATTGGCGCCAACGGAGCCGGTAAGAGCACCTTAACTAAGATATTGGCCGGCGAGACCACCCCCAATCAGGGTTGGCTGCAAATTGACGGCTGCGAGGTTAACCTAAATCACCACTCGCCTTCGGGGGCCCGTCACCTGGGCCTACGGGTGGTCCACCAGGAACTCTCCTTATGCCGTAATCTGACCGTTTACGAAAACTTT
>JAITJP010000164.1 GCA_031278835.1 Deltaproteobacteria bacterium | reverse complement strand
AAAAACTCAGCCCGGTGGTCTCCAAGATGGCCGACGACGCCCTGGCCAGTGGCAGCCCAGGTAACAACCCCAGGCTAGCCACTAAAGACGAAATCATAGCCCTTTACCAGGCCTCGCTTTAAAAAAGCCGTGTTTTAAAGCTTTTTAAACAAATTAAACCAAATTCGCCAGAGCTTTGGCCCTAAACGGTTCACCAATCACTTAAAAAAAACTCAATCAAACCATTGATTCTAAACTTTTTACTTAACCGACTAAACCAAGCCACTTAACCAATGGCTCAAAGCGCTTTTAGTCAAAAACATTTACTCGCCCGTGAGGAGAAATCACATGCCCGTCAAACAACTAAAATACTGTGTCAATAACGAATGGAAGACAACAACCTCTGGAAAGTATACCCAGAACATGAACCCTTCCACGGGTGAGCAAATCGCCCAGACCCCGATCTGCGCCAAAGACGAGGTCTTCGAGGCGGTCAAGGCGGCCAGGGCGGCCTACCCCCTCTGGTCGGCTCAACCGGTGGCCCTTAGGACCCAGTTGATTTTCCGCTTCAGGGAACTGGTCAATCAGCGTTTCGACGAGTTGGCCACCTTGGTGGCCACCGAGATGGGCAAGAACTTAGAGGAGTCCAAAGGCGACATAGTCAAGGTCATTGAGGCTTGCGAGCTTTCCGTGGGGGCACCCTTGGAGCTTCAAGGTTTTTCCATGATGGAGGCCACCCGCTCCCATGACATAAATCTCTACCGAGAATCGGTGGGGGTGTTTTTGGGCGTGGCCCCTTACAATTTCCCGGCCATGATCCCCTTTGGCTGGTTTATACCGGTCTGCATTACCAGCGGTAACTGCATGGTCCTAAAGGCGGCCAGCATGGTTCCGCAATCGGCCATGAAACTTCTGGAAATCTTAATCGAGGCCGGACTGCCCAAGGGCGTGGTTAACCTGGTGACCTGCTCCAGAGACGAATTGGCCGATCTGATCGCCCACCCGGAGGTTAACGGGGTCTCTTTCGTGGGTTCGGAATCCGTGGGCAAGATCGTCTACGGCCAAGCCGCCGCGGCCGGAAAAAGAGTCCAGTGCCTGACCGAGGCCAAAAACCACGCCCTGGTTCTTGAGGACGCTCCCTTGGAATGGACGGCCCGCCGGGTGGTCAATTCGGCCTTTGGCTGCGCCGGTCAGCGCTGCATGGCCCTGCCGGTGGTGGTGGTTCAAAACAGCGTGGCCGACGAATTCGTCAAAATCCTAAAAAAACTGGCCCAGGAACTAGTGGTTGGCCCGGCCTGGCTGCCGAGCACCCAGCTGGGACCCTTGGTCAGTCAGGCCCAACAACAATCGGTGGAAAAATGGATCGAAAAGGGCCTGTCCGAAGGGGCCGAGCTGGTTTTGGATGGCCGGGGCTGTAAGCCCAAGGGCTATGAAAACGGTTACTTCGTCGGGCCCACCATCCTGGACAAGGTCACCCCGGCCATGACCGTGGGCGATCAAGAAATTTTTGGCCCGGTGGTCTGCGTCAAGCGCTGCCAGACCTTTGAGGAGGGCTTGGCCATAATGAACGCCAACCCCTTTGCCAACGGTTCTTCGATTTTTACCACCAGCGGCTACCATAGCCGAGAATTTGTCCACAGAACTCACGGGGGCATGGTGGGCATCAACGTGGGTATTCCCGTACCCTTAGGCTTTTTCCCCTTCTCCGGTCACAAGAGATCCTTTTTTGGCGATCTCCACTGCCTGGGCCGAGACGGTCTGCGCTTCTATACTCAAGTTAAAACCGTCACCACCAAGTGGATCTCCCCCGAGGAATCCCAGGAGGCCAAGGTCAGCACCTGGGAAGGCACCATTAACCGCGAGCTCTAGAACCGCCTTTCTCATTGGCTCAAAAGCTCACTTGCCCGTTTCCCGCCCCCTTGGCCGGCCCTAACCAAGCTGGCCAGCCGCCCAAGCTCCAAAGCCCCAGGTCAGGCCTTGGGCTTTGGGGCAGCCAAAAAAAAACTGGAACGCCCAGGCGCTCCAGTTTTTTTATTTTGTTTATTTTTAGGGAGCCAGGTTCTGTTTTTCGGCCAAACTGTCCAGTTCGCTGGCCACTTCCTGGATGTGATCCATCATGGCTCGCTCGGCCCCAAAGGGGTCCCGGGCCTTAATGGCGTCGATGATTTTTTGATGGGCCTTCATGACTTTGTAGGAAAAATCAAGGCCGGGTTTAATTTCCATCTTAAGGTCAGCCAAGATATTGTTGACAAAATCCATGAGCACCCAGAGAATGTTATTGTTGGTGTGCTTGGCCAAACAAACGTGAAAAAGTATCTCGGCCTCGGCCCCGACCAGGTTCTGGCCGGATTCCAAAAGGAGCCGGCAGTTCTCATGGATCCTTTCCAGATTATTCATGGTCTCATCGGTCAAGGTCTCGGCCACCCGCCTAGCTATGTAAGGCTCGGTTAGTTTTCGCATCTCAAACAAATCATGCCTAGAAACCTTTTGAAAGTGAAAAAAACTGGTAAAGTAATCCCGGGCGTTTTCGAAATCGATTTCCCTAACCACCGGGCCGCCCCCGGCCCCCAGCTTAATGGTAATCAAGCCCAACCACTCCAGGGTCCGTAAGGCCTCCCTTAAGGTGTGCTTACTGACGTTAAACTCCTTAATCAGTTCCTTTTCATTGGGCAGGGCCTGACCGGGCACGAGTTTTCCCTGAATGATGGCCGTGCGGATTTGCCGAATAATGGCCGTGGGAATTTTTTCATTCTTAGGTGGATTAAATAACCTAGATTGATGATTGTTTTTATTTTTTCCAATATCTTCGGACATATATATATTTACCGTTTCTCCATTTGACTTTCCAAACGAGAAACATTAAGCCTATTAGCTAAAAAACACTTGTCTTTTAAAAATTCAAGACCGCTTAGGCCAATAATCTCATAGACAAAAAGAACATAAGGACTTCAAACAGCCCAAGGCTAGGCCTAGCCAGATTTAATCACTCATTATAAGGCGCCCAGCCCTAAAATATCAAGAAAAAATAAAAAATCCTTAAAAAATAACCAGTTACAAGACAAGTTAACCATCTTGGCCAGGCTTTTCCCTAAGCGGCTTAAGCTTAGCTAGACTAATAAGTTCTATAACTTTAGGCCATGCCCCTAAAAAAATAAATTATAAAACCCATAATAACTCTTTAAAAAAGCATTTTAATCTTAGTTGGGTTTAATTCTCAACAATAGCCGCCGCGGTGGGGGATCCCACATTTAGTAATTACCATAATAATTATTAAATATTTTTATAAATGATTTAATAAGATTCTTAAAAACAAAAGAAGTAGTATAAAGGCCTAGAATAAAGAAAATGATTTTAAGGTCCAACCATCTAGGCTGGTAGGGAAAATAGCCTTTAAGCGGTTCAAGTAGAGGTTCCGTGGTTTTTAAAATACCTACCAGACATGGGTTGTTACTTTTTAATAATGGTTTTAACCATAACATAAGCTGTCGGAAAACCATGGAAAATAGCAATATATAAAACAGTGATAGGAAGGTAAAGAAAAAGTTAGTAAAAAAAATCATGAAATATAGCTGCCTTGGAGTAAAATCTAATTCATATAAATCATAAATTAAAAAATAATTAATCCCTGTAGCAACTAATAAAATAAAAAAAATCATGATAACAGGAGATAAAGCTTTAGCTCCCAACTTAAAAGGGCAGACCAATTGAAAAAATTTTATAACTGGATCGGTGATAAATGACCAAAACCGTATAAATAAGCCAGATTTTGACGTTAATTCAAGCCAGTACATTAATAACCTAATTAAAAGTACGACTATATAAGCCTGAGTAGCTATAGTTACAAATAAATTTATC
>JAITJP010000089.1 GCA_031278835.1 Deltaproteobacteria bacterium | reverse complement strand
AGCCCCCCCAAAGCCATCAAATCCCACCATCCCAATCCCAACCTCTCCGCCCTGGGGCCGGCCCCTGGGCCCGAATCGCCTATTGGCCCCTTTTGGGGCAATAGCTTGTCCATTGGTTTGGCCAACTCCGCCGGCCCGGGCCCTTTAAAGTTAAATCTGGCTATATGGGGCGACCTAGCAAAATTTTGGATCTCAAGACCAGTTTTAAGGCCAGGTTTTTCGGAAAGAATAGGGGGCCAGAATTTTTAAAAACGGCCGCTAAGGGCCCCAGGGCGCTTCAGAGGCCTTGACCCTGATATTAAAATGCCAATCGGGCTCCCGAAGCCCACCTTGGGGCGATTGGGCCGGTTTACCGGGCCGTTTAGAAGGCTATCTGAACTTTGGGGTTTTTTAGATAAGCCCGAGGCTAGGCCAATGGCCTTTGGCCCAACTCAGCCCCAGTCTGGTTGGCTAGCCCTGGGCGGCCGGCCAGGATAATCTTACTTATAAGGTATACTTTTAGCGGTTTTACTCTTCATCTCTTTTTATGATTCTATAAACTCTGTAAATAAAAATAAAATTAACGATTGGAGTAATAGTAGCGAGACTAGCCAATGTTAAGAGAGCCGCTAAGGTTAAATCAAGAGTTATATATCTTATAAAAATATAAAATATCCTTAATAATGTTATAATATTTAAAATTAATGGTGTTAAAAGAGTGAACTTCATATTGTCTTGAGTTATTTTATTGGTACGAAAAAATAGTAAGACAAATATTATGGTTACTAAAGAATTAGCTAAAAATAAATAGCCTTTATTTTGGCTTAAGCAATTAATTATTAATAGTGTGTTTAAAATTATAACATAATAAAGCATGTCTCAACCTTGAAAATTTTTATTTTTTCAGAAAATTATTAATTGTTTTTATTGATAATACTAAAAATATGCCAAATCATCAAGGGCTATTTGAGCTAATATCAAAGCGAGCTTTCCGGACCGCTTAAAAAGGCCCTGGCCTTAGGTTAACTTTCCAGCGGCCCGGCTCAACAAAATTTAGCCATGAATTCGGGGATGGCTTGGCCAGTATTTTTTAATTTTCTATGAGAGATTAAATGGTCATGGTTTTGAGTATAACTTCCAAAGATTTTTTGTCTAAACTTTTTGGCCGCTGGCCCATCGGTCAAAGCCAATAGGCTTCATGGTAAAAAACTGGTTTTTTTTGATTAAGCAAACAAAAACCCACATGACCAACAGCCAGGCCAAGCGATTTAGCTTCAAGGGTCTTTTTTTACCTGGTCATCATGACAGGCCGCCCAGCTGACCTGGCTTACCTAAGCTCGATGATTAAAAAAAAACAAAAAAAATTTTTTGTTCCGGCCGACCCAAAACCGTGGTCAGCTTTGGCCATAAAACTTAACTTATTACTTAAGATACTAATCATTTTTGTGAATGATCTTTTTATAATTTTTCTATTATAAATGTAAATTAAAGTTAACTAAAACAAAAAACACTAAATATAAAGCCTAAATCTAGTAAGTAGGCCTCTTTGTAGTTTGTCTGGAAAAAGCCCTTAAGGCTTGGCCCAAGCGCTTTTCCGGCCACGACTGGCTAAACTGGCCTTGGCCCCGAAAAGGCCCGCTGAGTTGGGGAGGTTTTTTTTCGGGTTTTGTCATTTGCTGGCCTTGGGGTATAATCTCGGAGGTTAGGGCCAAGCGCCCCTCCTGGGGCTAGCCTTGGAGCCAAACTAAAGATCAAGCTTGGCCAAAACTAAAACGGTTTTTTTTATGCTTTTACCCAAAAACCCTGGCTAAAAGTTTTGGCTTAAGGCCAGTGGTTGATTTTAATACTTTCCGCCAAAGTGGGCGGAAATTTTGGAGCCGCGCCATGCCGCAACCTGAAACCGTCGATGAGATCACCATCGACTCGGAAACCGACTTTGGGACCGTTGAGCAATTGGACAAAGTCGTCTTGACCAAAGGGGTCTGGTCAACCATCTTATTTCGTTACCGAGAAATTGACCCAAAAACCAATGATTTTGGGCCCAACAAAGCCACCATCAAACGCTACCAAAAGCATCAAGGCTATTATAAAAGACGCGATTCCGTCAATTTGACCGAAGCCTCGGCCAGAACCCTGGTCCAGGTCCTTTCCGAGTGGCTTCAAGACGGTAAGCTCTCCGGCAAGTAAAGGGGCCCAAAAAAAAGGCCCCAAAGCCCCTGGCTAAACCATTGACCCCTTAAAGCGGGCTAATTTAAGCCGTAGGCGCTTTTGGAGGCCCGGGCCAAGGCTCCCTTTAGCCTTAAGAGCTGACTTTTTTCATAAGGGAAATGATTTTTTATGTATGAGCTTAAAGTTACCAGTCACTTCGCCGCGGCCCATAATCTAAGGGAGTTTTATGGACGCTGTGAAAACCTCCATGGCCACAATTGGTTCGTTGAGGCGGTCGTCAGGGCCAAAGAACTTGACAAAATAGGCTTGGCCATGGATTTTGGGGTAATTAAGAAAAACTTAAAGGCCGTCCTGGAGCAGCTGGATCACCAATACTTAAACGAAAAGGATGAGTTTAAGGTCCACAATCCCTCCTCTGAAAATATCGCCAAATTTATT
>JAITJP010000061.1 GCA_031278835.1 Deltaproteobacteria bacterium | reverse complement strand
TGCAGACCCTTTGCTGCTGGCCGCCGGAGAGATCGAGGGCGGATTTTCCCAGTTTGTCTTTGACGTCATCCCAAAGGGCGGCCGCCTTAAGAGCCCTTTCCACCACCTGATCGAGCTCGGATTTTTTGGTAACCCCGACCAGTCTTGGCCCATAGCAGATATTGTCATAAATGGACTTGGGGAAAGGGTTGGGTCTTTGGAAGACCATGCCCACCCGCCTTCTGATGTCAACCGGATCGGCCTCGGGACCGTAGATGGAAGTACCCCTAATCAAGATCTCCCCGGCCAGCCTAGTTCCGGGAACAAAGTCGTGCATACGGTTTAAGAGTTTTAAAAAGGTCGATTTGCCGCAGCCCGAGGGGCCAATAAAAGCCGTGACTTCATCGGCCATGATGTCCAGGCTGATGTTTTTTAAGGCCTGAAATTGACCGTAAAAAAAGGAGACCTTGTCGGCTTTGATGATGACTTGGCCCTCATCACCATTGGAATGATTGGAGTCATGATTATGGCCGTTGTCTTTGGGCAGATGGGAACTCTGGCCAGTCTCACCGCTCTGGCCCTCTTGAGCCGAGGCGGCCTGGGCGGCCGGGGCCCCGGGGGCCCTGTGGGCCAGGCAGGCCGGGTCGCTGCTTAGATGGGCTTGGCTATTGGAGCCTGGGATAGTCTCTTCTACCATTTGCGGCTCCTACGGAGTCTGGCCCGTAAAACAACGGCGGCCAGGGAGAGGCCCAAAACGATGGCCATTAAAACTAGGGAAGTCCCAAACTGGAGATGTTTGGTGCCGGCGATGTTGGCCCCGTTGGTGGCCAGGTTGTAAACGTGGGTGGTTAGGGCCATGGCCTCGTTAAAGGGTGAATCGGGCAGCGAGGGGCTGAAAGAAGTGGCCGAGGTCAAGGTAATGGGGGCGGTTTCCCCGGCGGCCCGGCCCAGGGCCAGGATGGCCCCGGTCAGCATACCGGGCAGGGCGGCCGGCAAGATGACTTGTCTGATGGCCTGGAAACGATTGGCCCCCAGGGCCAAGGCCGCTTCTCGAAAAGAAGCTGGGGTTTGTCTTAGGGCTTCTTCGGCCGCGGCCGTGACCGTGGGCAGGGTCAAAAGGCCTAAGGTTAGGCAACCGGAGAGAAGGGATCGACCAAAGCCAAAGGTGGTCACGAAAAGGGACAGGCCAAAAAGGCCAAAGACCACCGAGGGTACTCCGGCCAGGTTGGCCACGCCCAGGCGAATGATTGAGACCAAAGCCCCCTGTTTGGCGTACTCGGAAAGGTATATGGCCGCCCCAAAGCCCAAGGGGATGGAAATAACCATGGAACCCAAGGCCAGATACAAAGTACCCACTATGGCTGGAAGAATACCGCCTTTGGTCATGGACTCGCGGGGAAACTGGGTTAAAAACTCCCAATTTATGGCCGAAATACCCTGAACCAAGATATAAATCAAAAGTGAAGCCAAAACCAAGAGAATAAAACCGGCCAAAGCCACGATTACCGTGGTGGCCAAGATATCTCGTTTCTTTCTGGCTTCTTTTGAGTAACCAATCAAAAACATGTCGTTCACCCGATTGATTCTTCCTTTGGGAAAGGGAGAGGGGTCACATTTTTTAAAAAAAAATTCAATGGTGATTTTTTGTTTTTTTTGGCCAAGCCCAAGGTCGTTTTGTTAAATTTGTTGTTTTTAGCTGGGCGGCCGGGATATTTGTTTAATTTTAGTCTGGGAGAGTTTTGACCACTTTGGTTTTTTCTATGGGGCCAAGAGAAAATTATCTACGGCTCCGCCAGCGCCGGCTTAGGTACCAAGCCAGGAGATTAAAAGCCAAGGTCATAAAAAATAAGATCACCCCCAAAGCGAAAAGGACCTGATAATGGCGACTGCCAATGGCCGTCTCGCCCATCTCGGCGGCCAAGGTCGAGGTTAAGGGCCTGACGGAATCAAAAAGGGAATTGGGTATCTGGGCGGCCCCGCCGGCCACCATCAAGACCACCATGGTTTCGCCTAAGGAGCGTCCCAAACCCAGTATGACCGCGGTCGATAAGCCGCCCAAGGCGGCCGGGGTGGTGACTCGCCAAATGGTCTCCCATCGGGTGGCCCCCAGGGCGTAGGAAGCGTCCTTGATGTCCTGGGGCACGGCCGACAGGGCGTCCTCGCCTAGGGAGGCGATGGTGGGCGTGGCCATGATGGCCAAGATTAAGCTGGCGTTTAGTAAGTTTAAGCCAGTGGGCAGGTTTAAGGTTTCTTGTAAAAAGGGGGCGATTACCACCATGCCCACCAAGCCCAAAACCACCGAAGGCACCGAGGCCAAAAGCTCAACGGCCGGTTTTACCCATTCCCGGGTTCTTCGTCCGGCCACGCAAGACAAAAACATGGCCAGGCCCAAACCCAAAGGGGTGGCCAGGGCCGTGGAGACCACGGTCACGGCCAGAGAGCCGCAGATCAGGGCCAGAGCCCCAAAGGAGGGATCCGGGTAGGTGGGATACCAGTCTCGACCAAACAAAAATGAACCCAGACTTACCCCCGGCGAGCCGCCTTGACTAAAAAGTAGGCCAAAGGATTCGGTAAAAAGAAAGACCATGATCAAAAGCATTTGACCCATGGCCAAGATGGCGCATAGGAGAAAAACCAACCTACTGCCGTGTTCGGTCTTGGATAAGCGCGGCTTTAAGGCGATGGCCCGACTGAAGGCCTCTTGGTAAGTTTCCTTGGCTTCGGGCTGGCCTTCCAAGCTCGGGATCTTAAGGGGCGGCTTGGGCTTTTCGTCGACTTCATCAAAGAAAACCGCGCCGTCGGTCACTGAGACGACACTACTTAAAGTCGGCTCATCGGGCGATTTTTCCACCAGATCCCTGGGTTTTTGTTTTTGTTCGGTCGGATCTTTGGTCATATCCTGGCCTTGGCTAAATAAGCTTAGGCCTCATCTGGTTTTTTGTTCCAGAAAGGCGCCGTTAATTTTTTAGAATCTTAGTTCTGACTGGAAACTTCTGGTCCCGCTTCGGGTGTCAAATGGTCATCGGCCAATTTTTTGGGCGGCAAAAAGCCGGTCTCGAGGATGATTTTATGTCCAGCCTCGGAAAACATAAAATCCATAAACTTATCGACCTCGGGCCCGTGATCCCCCCTAACGTACATATATAGAACCCTGGTTATGTAGTAACTGCCGTCTTGGGCCGTCTGGTGGGAGGGTTCAACCCCGTCCACGGAAAGGGCCTTGACCCCCTCGGAAATAAAGCCCAAACTTACGTAGCCTATGGCGTAGCGGTTTCCGGAGACGGCGTAGGCCACCCCGCCGCTAGATGACTGGACCTGGGCGTCCGGTCTATGCCTGGCCCCGTTTAAGACTTCCTCGATCCACATCTCAAAGGTCCCGGAACTACTATCGCGGTTAATGGGCACGATAACCATGTCCGGGCCGCCCAACTGTTTCCAGTTTACGATCTGCCCGACATAGATGGCCTTAAGATCCTTTAAACTTATATTGTTTATTGGATTTGAGGGATGCACCACCACGGCCAAGCAATCCAAGGCGATGGTATATTTAATAAGTTCCACCCCACCCTTTTTGGCCCGCTCGACTTCCTCGGCCTTGACTTCCCTGGAGGCGTCGGCGATGTCGATGTTGCCATCGATCAAAGACCTAATACCCTCCCCGGTTCCAGTCCCAGAGACGGTTAAAAGCAGATCTGGCCTTTTTTTCAAATATTCTTCGGCGGCGGTTTCGGTGACGGGCAGGAGGGTGGAGGAACCCGAGACCCGCAAAGTGGCTTTGGTCTCGGCCCTAAGGGCGCCGGAAAAGGCCCCCGTGGCGGGCTTGAAAAAATCTTGGCCAAAAAAACTATTGGGCACAAGATTAGAAAGAAGGCTAAAAAATAAGCCTGGAAAAAACACAACCGTGAAGGTAATTAATAGACAAAAAACGAGCCTGGGATAGTTTTGCCCCGCTCTCCTAAGCCCCAGGGCCGGAGTCTTTAATTTTTGATTATGTGATTTGCCTCTCAGAATCATTTTTAATCTTTATTAGTTTTAAGCCGTTAATTATTGAACGTTAAAAAAAATAATTACAATTTGAAAATCAAATTATCAGTTAAAATCAATTCTATTTGAAATTTCTAAAAATCTCCCACGATTTTATCGACAAAAGAAAAATTTATCATGCCCAAGTTTTAAAATATCTTTAAATTTTTATTTATAGTTACGCTTATCGATTATTACAGTTAATCTTAATATCTTAAGTTCAGTAATCGATCTATGATTAAAGAGCCTGGCCTAAGGCCCATGGCCTTTTAGCCATCTGGGCCCAGAGCCTGGTTTAGTCAAATATATTAGGCCAAACAGGGCTAGGCTGTTTTTAGCCATTAAAAACTAGCCTATCAAAGAAAAAACCTACTTTAGGCCTTTAGATTAGCCCATCAAAGATAACCAAGCCAGACAAGAAATTTACCCAGGAGCTCTAACTTGTCAATTTATTAATTAAGGTCAGCCCATGGGCTCCGGCCAGCCATGAGTTTAGGCCGGCCTGGGCCCTTTAAAACTTTTTTGGCAAAGCCAAAAAACTAGCCCCAGAGGAGTTGGGCCAAGCCTTTTCTAAACTCCTCCATCTGGGAATTCCTGGCCGTGGGGTGGACCCGGTTGGTTAAAAGGACCAAGGCCCGGTCGAGGTCTGGGTCCCACCAAAGGGAGCCGCCAGTATAGCCCAGGTGCCCTCTGGAGCCCCGGAGGGGGCCTAGGCCTAGGTCAAAGCCCATGGCCCGGAGGGGGCCGCTGGGGGCCTTTCTGGGGGCCAGAAAGGCGCTCATGGTTTGGCCCCGAACCAAGGCCTCTGGGGCTTGGCTCAGGCTTTTGGCCCAGTTTTGAAGGACAAGCCAGACTTCTTTGATTGAACCAAAGAGCCCGGCGTGTCCGGCTTGGCCGGACAGAAAGGCCGAGTTATCGTCGTGGACCCGGCCCAGGGGCACCGGGCCCAGGATCTTTAGCCCAGGGTAGTCTAAAGGGCCACCCAGCCTGGGTCCGTCTTCGGTCGGGGCCACCGGCCAAAGCCAGGGCTTGGGTACGTAGCCGGTCACCAGTAGGCCTAAGGGCTGGGCGATCTTCTCGGCGAAAAGGTCCTTAAGGCTTTGACCAAAAATAGTTTCTAAAATAAAACCGAGAAGAAGAAAATTTAAATCACTGTATAGAGTTTTTTCTCCTATGTTTGATACTTTTGGTTCATTTAAAATGGTTTCTATAAATTTATCACGATTTTGTAATTCTTTATTCAGATAATAGGGTCTCCAGGCCGGAAGTCCGGACTGGTGGGTAAGTAAATCGCTTACTTTAAGACCCTTTAGATTATCGGGTACGGGCCAAGCAAACTTAGTAAGTTTCCAGTCAAGCTCAATTTGGCCCTGATCCACGGCCAGCATGATTAAAAAAGTCGTGGACAAGATCTTGGTTAGCGAGGCTAGATCGTAAACCAAGTCCGGGCTAACCGGAAAACGACTCCGGCTCAGGCCCCTTAAACCAGCCCAAAGGTAAGTCACCTCGCCCTTGGCCGGATGGCCGTAGGCCAGAACGCAGCCAGGGAAAACCTGGTTTTTTACGGCCCCTTCCAGATAGGCCGAAATAATGGCCTGCAAAGACGCCTCCCTAGCCTTTTTGGCCAATTGACTTATACAATTGCGGCCTTTAAAAAAACACCATCACCCAGGCTGGGGCCCTTGGCTAGAAACCAAAACCAGCCTGAAAAAATAACCTTTAAATTTTTCGCCTTTCCCGGGGCCCTAAACGGGGCCGAGAAAAGGCCTTTGCTTAAGCTACTCGGCCGCCAGGAGCTGCTTTATGAGTTCTTGATCCCTAGTGACCTTTTCGGCGAAATCAGGACGATCTTCTTGGGCCATGGGCTGACCTTGCTGCTCGGAGAGAACCGTTTCAGGATCGACAAATTCACCCTTACGGCGGATCCTAAAATCCAGGTGCGGGCCGGTGGCCAGACCGCTTGAGCCAACGTTACCAATCACGTCCCCTTGTTTGACCTTAACCTTGGCGGTTATGCCTTTGGCGATGACGGACAGGTGACCGTACATGGTGATGATGTCGCCTTGATGTTCCAAGACCACCAAGCGGCCGTAGCCGCCCCTAAAGCCGGCGTAATTTACCACGCCGTCGGCCACGGCCGAAACCGGGGTACCGGTGGGGGCGGCGTAATCAACGCCCAGATGCGGCCTAACCACTTTCAGTATCGGGTGCATTCTGGCCTTGGTAAAGCCAGAAGAAATTCGCGAATACTGAAGAGGCGATTTAAAGAAAGTTTTCTTAATACTCCTAAACTGGGCGTCAAAGTAACCCTCCTCGCCTTCTTTGTTTAGGTAACGATAGAATTCGTATCTTTCGTCTTTGTTGGTAAAGCGAATCGTTTCAATAATCGGTTTTCCAACTAAATATCCGTCTTGGTATTCCCCAAGAAACAAAAGCTGAAAACTGTCCCCGGTTCTTATGTCAGAGACAAAGTCGATTTGGGAGGCCAATAAATCAACGATCCTCATGATCATCCAGGGTTGCAAACCGGCCTTATCGGCGGCCTCCCAGAAAGTTCCGGCCACGGTGCCTTCGGCGGCTTGATGGATAAACTTGGAGGGCGAGCCCAAATCAACCAAATAAAAACCATCCGGTCCGCCGGGTAAAAATATCTGCGGCTTTCTGGCCCCAACGGCGCGGTATTCCAAGCGCTCCAGGTCTTCGGGTTTTCTTTCGGCGGTGGCCCACCAGGCCGAAAATTCTTCCCCGGGCATGAGCTTGGTTAGCATCTGCTTGGTCTCCAGGACCTGATAAAAACTACGCCTTTGTTCTTGGGAAAGGGATAGCCTTTCCAGGGCCTGGCTTAAGGTGCCGCCGCTTTGAACCTCATAGACGTCAATAACCAGATTGTCGCGCCATTGGGCTTCCGAAGCCAGGGGGCCTTGAGTAAGTTCCGGAGGCGGCAGGGCCGGACTGGCCACCGGGACCGGGACCACCGTCTCCACCTCCGCTACGGGCTCGGCTACCTGGGGCGGGATCTCAGCTTCGGGCGGCGAAAGGGTGGAAAGACCTCCCCAGATAATCACGATCAAAAGGACCGCGACTATGATTCCAATAATGGCCGCTTTGGGCGGTCGAAAATTATTTTTCCTGGCTGAATCTCCACTTTCACTGGAATCGTCTCCATTGAGTGAATCATCAAAATCATCCCGATCGTCAATATCTTCCATTTGGTCAGAATCATCCAAATCTAAGTCCCTAAATTGAGACTGGTTTTTAAACCTGGATTCCAAAGCCAAGGCCAATTCATCATCGACCCGCCGCTTAGATCCATCCAACTTGACCCTTTCAACGGTTGGCCTGGGCATGGGCGGCTTTAATTCTATGGTCTCCAACTGGTCATCTAAATCCAGTTCTGAGAGATCCAAATCCTCGGGCAAAGTTTCAAAATCCCCGGCCACGGCCACTCCCATGGGATCCCTTAAAGTCTTGACCGAACCCAGCCCCCGAAAGCGGTTATTTCCCATGATCAAACCGGTTTTGTTTTTAAATCTCTCGGAAAGGTTACTGGCGGTTTGGTCCTGGGCCCCCCGGCCAAAAGTGACCCCGGAGCCGGTAACATCCTGATTCCCGCCCTTGGTCCCCGGCCTAAGTTTGGCCATTTGACGGCCGCTCCCGGAGAAAAGCCAACCAAAGAACCTGCCTAGGAAAGAGCTTTTTAGGCTACCCAGGAAACGTTTTTTGGCTGACCTATTGAATCTTGGTTTTCTTTTTTTATTTACCATAGTTCGCCGCGTATCTGCCCCTTAGGCGGAAAAAGACCGCCAAAGGTCGCGGCGGCCTCCCATAATTCCTGATTGAGGCGGAGCGTCGGAACTGGCTCCATTGCCCGTAAAAGCCCCACCCGGCCCGGCAACCAACCAATAGATGAGGCTTTTAAATTACCGCCATGTTCGGAAAATCCTTTGGGCGTGAGATAATTTTACCCTTATATAACGAAATAATCAACGTTGATTGAAATATATTAAAAATTCAGTCAAAAAATAAGCTTATGAACAAGCCCCCAAAAGCCCCTGACTGTCTAGACTATGGGCCCATAAGCTAGCCCTGGCCGTGATGGTGGCCAAATACTAGGCCTAAACGAGAACGTGACCTTAAACACTCAAAAAGCCAAGATTATAAACTAATATTGGCGCCAAGACCGGACCAAGGCCCTTAAAGCAAAGCCTGGCCAAATCTTGACCCAAAACCAGTCACCTAGTCAGACCAGCCGGACAAAAATCCTAAAGCCCCCTACTTACTGGTTAGGCCCGTAATCGGTCTAATAGGCCCGTAGCGGCTTCTTTAATCAGATTGGCCATTTATATGGGTCAGCTCTTCTGAAGCGCTCTAAGGCCCTAAAAGGTGCCTTTAAAGGGCAAGCGGCTGACCTAGCAGACCCCACCAAAAAGCTCAGCCTAAAAAAGGCCTCAGCGGAGCCTAAAAGTCACTGGACTTTTTTTGTTAAATTCTTTTTTTTCTTACCTTTCCAGGGCCAAAATCATTTCAAAAAAAAGCATATAAATGAGTATTTAGGTTTATAAGTCTATTATTGACAGCTTGGTCATTTGTAATTTTCTTTTTGGCCCAAAAGATCATGAATAAGGATACCGCCCAAAAAACCCAGGGCCTCAAACTCCATATACTCTATGGAGCGGCTATCAAACATGACATGAAAATCAGGCTCAAATTCCTCATCCGCTTCTTCAAAGATTAACTTTAGGGGGATTTTTGGAAAAGCCTCAAAGAGGTACTCCCGAGTTGGCCCAGCGCTTTTAGCTTCCCGGCGCCCGCCTAATTTCATGACCGCTTCTTCGAGGGCTTCGGGGTCATGACCAAATCTTTTAACTAAAGGCATGGACAGAGCGTTTCGATCGTAGCCGCCCGAAGCCGTTCCGGCCGGTATTCCAGAAAGGGCGCTAAGTTTCATGAAATCCCCGGAGGCGGGCGATCTGCCCTGAGACATGGCGTAGTGGGCCACCAAACTCAAATGATTAAAACTGGTTCTCTGGCCGTCCAGGGCCTTGGCCCCGCTATTAGTGACCAGATAGTCTCGACCAAACAAAGACACCACCACCCCGCCCTCGGGATGGATTTTTAGGCCCAATGGTTCGGCGTTGGCTTCAAGATCAAAATCGACTAAACTTTCGACCACCCAGTCGTAAATTTTTTCGTAGCCGCTTTTTTGGCCTTTTTGAGCCCCAGCCTCTGAGCCTTTGGCTATCTGCTTTAAATTTTCTTCGCTCATCTTTCTCTCCTGATCTGGCCCCATGGGCTATGGCCCAAAACCTCTCCAAAGGGTATCAAATATTCTTGGGCCTTTTTTTTATTATATCAGTCAAAGCACCTCCAGGCGAATAAAAAGCCGGAGCCAACCCTCAAAAACCATGGGCTCGCTCCGGCTTGGAATAAAGATGAAAAAAAATCTAAAACTAATATACGAACCAAATTTCCCTAAAAAAGCCAAGGGCCTTAAAGCCTCAACAAAGGTTCGTGCAGGCTAGGGTTATATAAAAGCTTAGAACTGGTAACCAAACCTAAAGCCTCCGGAGAAGCCACGAACGTTACCGCCGTAGACCTGAAAGCCCGCCTCAACGTTCCAAGGCCTATCGTCGGTGGAGTGGAAGATTACGCCGATTTCGCCGATTCCGGTGAACCCGCCATACTTGTCTGACCTAAATTTCAAGCCTTGAACCGAACCGGTAGCCCTATGGCTAAAGTCATGTTCGGCATAGGCGCCAACATAATAGGACATGCGAGGGTTATGGGCCCGGGTATAGCGCAAACCGGCTCTAACCCGATGGGATTCAAGACCATCAAAGGTGACCTTATGACCTTCAATGCTAATGGTTTTGCCTCGTTGAGTGGTGTAATAATAGCGCCCGACAAAATCCAAGGTGGAAACCTCGTTTATCTGATGCTCATAGCCAATTCCAAGGTGAGCGGCAAAGAAAGGCGTTTCGTAGTTAAATCTTACAGGTAATTCTTCATCTTTATCATTTCTTACCAAGAGATCGTCAGACCTAAACTTAGAATAGAGCCAACCGTACCTAGCGGCGGCTTCCAACCTAATTCCATTGTCCCATTTTTGCCTAAAGATTAAACCAAAGTCGATGGACTTAAACTCACCATCGGCCTTGGTCGCTGGATTATGACCTGGCCCGTAATTGGCGTAAACATGATACTTAGCCATGCCGCCCTCAACAAAGGCCGCCAATAACAACCTTGAAGAATCAAAAGGCTTCTGGAAGGCGATACCAAT
>JAITJP010000050.1 GCA_031278835.1 Deltaproteobacteria bacterium | reverse complement strand
CGCCCCCTCGAGCTGGCCCACAATCATGCCGTATAGCCCCGGCCTCAAACTTACCTTATTCGGCCACCTAACTGCCCAACAACCTTACGACACCAGGGCTTTTGAGAGATTGGTATCTAAGGCAGTACCCTCTCGCCCTGGCCCGCAATCAAGCCGTAAAGCCCCCCGGCCTCAAACTTCCCCTGACCAGTTATCTAACCTCCCAAGCGCTCTTAGGACACCAGCCTTTGAGAGATGAACTCAATAAAATTTTTTGGCCAAGCCAAAATTTTTTTTTCACGCCTCCAAATTTTTTTTTAACTTTTTTTCGCTCCACACAAATCGGACCTGGACCGGGCCATTGGTTAGGTTTGGGGGCCGATTTTGGGGGGGGATTGGCGAGCTGGGGCCAAAAAAAGGGTAAAAATTTTGTCAAAATCATTATTTTGACAAGTGGTTTTTGGGGGCCCAAAACGGGGGAAATATTGGCCACTTTTGAGCGAAGGGGGCTTGAAAGTAAGTGATGGCGCGGGTTTTGGAAGAGGGAATTTTTTTTACTGAGGAAAAATTTTTTTTGAGACTTTTTGTAGACTCTGAGGGATTTTTTTTGATAAGTGGCGGAAAATACTTTTAAAAAAATATTTTTTGGCTTAGGCTTAAAATATCAAAATGCTATTGCAATTGAGAATCAGTTATATTAAACTAGCAACGTGTTGAAAAAAAAACTTAGCTCCCCTAGGGAGCTTCAGATTAAATCGGCTCTTATGTCGGATCGGCCCCATTATGGGGGTCGCCAGGAAGGAGAATCGCATGGGCAACGTATTGATAGTTTACGGTTCGACCACGGGAAACACCGAGTGGGTGGCCAGCCAACTGTCGGAACAAATTAAAGCGGCTGGACATACCGTTCAAACAGCCAAAGCCGGAGCCATTCCGGCCGCCGGGCTTTGCCAAGGCAAGGACTTGGTTCTCTTTGGCTGCTCCACGTGGGGCCAGGACGAAATCGAGCTTCAGGACGACTTCATCCCACTTTTTGAATCCTTCGACTCCATCGGGGCCTCGGGGGTCAAGACGGCCGTCTTTGGCTGTGGGGATGAGGACTATACCCATTTCTGTGGGGCCGTGGACGCCATAACCGATAAACTCAATAACCTTGGTTCCCAGGTCGTGGGCGGCAAGCTCAAGATCAACGGCGACCCCGGTGACTCGACCGAGGCCATTAAGTCCTGGGGCCAGGGCATCATTTCAGCCATCTAACTCCTACCACCGGCCTTAATCACGCGGATCTCGCCTGGCCGGAATCGCAAGCGCTTATATATGGTGGATTACTATGGATACCGAAATCGCTTTGTCACGAATGTTTAATAACGTTTGGCCTCACCTGGGCGAACGGGAGAGGCGACTGGTGGCCGCCAGCGAGGCCCGGCGGATTGGCCGCCGTGGCATTTCAATGGTTAGCCGGGCCTGCGGACTTTCCAGGGTCACGATAACCAAAGGTATTAAGGAGCTCGACGAAGCTCCTTTGGCGCCGGGTAAGACCCGCCGCTCGGGAGCGGGTCGGCCCCGGGTAGAGCGGGTTGACCCGGATATCTGGTCTTGCTTGGATCAACTCTTAAGGGAATCGGCCCCAACCGAGACCCCCAATATCCTCTGGACCGTCAAAAGCACCCGCAAGCTGGCCCAAGAGCTGACCGCCTCCCATCATCGCATCAGCCATGAAAAGGTGGCCCAGATCTTAAGGCAAAACGGCTACAATCTCCAGGGTACCCGCCGTAACGACGAAAACCACCTGCAGCCCGATCGTCAGGCTCAGTTTCAGTACCTGGAAAACCGGGTCAGCCAACGGCTCGAAGAAGGCCAACCGGTCATCAGCGTCGAGACTCGCCGCCGCGATCCGATCATGTTGTCCGGCGACTACGGCCCGCCCAAAGGCGGCGGCATCGATCGTCTCCAGGCCGGAGAATTCCCCACCGGGGTTTACGATCCCTTGCTGGCCAGGGAAACGGTCAATATCGAAACGGCCATGGAAGCCCCGGGCTTTACGGTCGATTCTCTGCTGGGCTGGTGGCTTGTCGAGGGCCAAGAACTCTTTCCCCAGGCCAACAGCCTGTTTATCACCGCCGACGGCTGCGGCGGCTCGCAAAAGTTTTCTTGGAAGGCTGAGATCCAAAAGCTCTCCAATACCCTGGGCCTACCCGTGGAGTTCTGCCGCTTCCCTCCGGGCACCTCCAAGTGGAACAAGCCCTGTCAACGCCTTTTCTCTTTCGTCTCGTCCCATTGGAAAGGCGAGTCTGAAAGGGATTATGAGATTTCCGCCAAATTACTAAACCCCCCAGAAGAAACCAGGACCATGGCCCTGGGCCTCAGGCTAGATCATAGCCATTTCCAGCCCCAAGCGCGCTCAAACGAGGATGAGCGGGGCCTGCAATTACTCCCGTCGGAGTTCCATGGGGATTGGAACTTCACCATAAACCCCGAGTCATTCGGGCCCTTCCGATTGTCCGCGGTCTTTGAGCAAAATCAAAAGTCCGTCTCCTTGTAG
>JAITJP010000037.1 GCA_031278835.1 Deltaproteobacteria bacterium | reverse complement strand
TTAACGCCGCCGAACATAACGATCGAAATCTATTCAATAAAGATCTCAAGCTAGAGCCCGATAACCTCGACCAATTGTTGGATAAAGACCTTCGGGAGGATTTGACCAAACTGGTCGGTCCCCAAAAAATGCCCAAAAGAGATCTGACCAAGCCCTATAGCTGGGAGGACATAAATTTTGCTTTTGAAGAATTTATGCGCAATTACGATAGGTATAAGACCATAACCTTCGACCAGGCCTTTACCCATATGGCTTTTGAGCGGGTGGCCCCCATATTTGACTTTATTATAAATAAGGAGCTTCAAGATGGCCAGCTAAAAGCGGCCAGCAAAAAAGGCCAGAAAAAAAGCCAAGTGGTTAAGGCCGTGACCAAAACTCTTGACCAGAAGCTGGCCGAGGAAAAGCCGACCAAGGGCCAGGGCAAAAAAGGCCGGGGAAAAAAGAAAACCGCCGCCGTTTTGGCCAAAAAGGCTGGCCTGAAAAGGACCAATAAAAAGGGCCTGGCTTTGAAAAAAGCCAACCAGAAAGGTAAAAAGTCCGGCCGGACTTTTGGGGAGAGCCGGTCATGATAGAGACCTTGTCACTTTTCGAGAGCCTACCCCCTGACGATCAGGGGGCCAAACTCTTAAACGGTCTGTTTGGGCCGGGCTGGGAGAGTTTGGTTGGGGGAGGTCAATCGAGCGGGGCGGCCGTAACCTTGGCCCAGAATCTCTTTTCGACCTTTAACTGGGTGGCTTTGGCCGGGGTGTCCTTACTTTTTGTCTTGGTCATGATCCAGGGCGTGGCCGGAACGGCTTGCGAGGGGGTGCCTTTGGGCCGGCGCTACTCAAGCTTGTGGATGCCCCTTCGTTTCGCCGGAGCCTTGGGTTTTTTGGCCCCGATCGTTAAGGGCTTATCGGTTTTCCAAGCCCTTATGCTCATCTTTATTGGTGGGAGCGTCAATTTGGCCAACCATCTCTGGAGTCAGGGCCTGGATCAGTTTGTCAAAAACGGCGGCGAGATGTCCATGGGCGCCCCGGACGATCTGGTGGAGGATTCCGAGGAATTGGGCCGAGGACTTTTACGGGCCTTAACCGTCCAGGAATACTTTAGACAAAGACTTGATCTGGGCGTGGTTGGGCCCCTGGTGGTCGAAAACCACTGGCCGCCCCATGGCGAGGTTGAGGGCCTTTTGGTCTTAACCCCTTCGGTTCCGGAGAGTTCCGGACTGGGACCGGGCGATTTGGGTCGTTTAAGGATTCCTTGTCCCGATCCCAGCGGGGATCTTTGTCAGGCTCGACTTTCGGCCGTGAGAACTTTGGTCGAGGATCTAAGAAGCCTTTCCGATATCTTGGCCGATCCCCAAAAAGAAATAACCAAAAGCGATTCCGGGGTCTTGGCCAAAAGCGTTCTTCGTTACCGGGAAGCCGTAAGGCCTTATCTTGAAGCGGTCAGAACCGAGGAGGCCGAGGAACTCTCGGCCGATCTTAGTCAATTCGCCCAAGTGGCTTCGGAAAACGGCTGGGCCACGGCCGGGGCTTACTACTGGACCATAGCCAGATTGTCCGATAGATCGGCCAGACTTCTTTACTCAACGGTCACCTTTTCCGGCGGTGAGCCGCCCGTGGACGGCGAGGCCCTGGACGATTTTGAGATCGTCTACGAAAGACTGGGCCGTTATCTGGCCGGAGCCTATAGACCCGAAAGAACCGTCTCGGCCGAAAGGCCCCCGGCCGAGTTTCCCTCCATGGATTACTTTAGAGACAAGATTTCCGGGGCCCTGGGCCGCTACGCTCTATCGAGCTTAATCGAAAAACTGGCCCGAGGCGATCCCGTGCCCGTATTGGCTGGCTTGGGCCGGTTTTTGGTCTCGGCCGCCGAAACGGTTATCGCCCTAAGGGTCACTTCTTACACCCTGGCCCGGGCCACCGGTTCCTCGTCTGGCAGCATCCTGGGCCAACTGGGTTCGGTACTGACCGGGACCATCTCAAGTTTCGTGGTCGGCGGCGCGGCCGGGGCCGTGGAAGCCCTGGGGCCTTATTTACTGATGTTGAGTTTACTTCTTATTAGTTACGGCTTTACCTTGGCCTATTTTCTCCCAGCCTTGCCTTTCATTCTCTGGTTGGGCGGTTTACTGGCTTGGCTGGTTTGTGTCTTGGAAGCCCTGGCCGCCGCCCCCCTGTGGGTGGCCGCCCACGCCCTGCCCGAGGGCGAGGGCCTGGCCGGACAAGCCGGACGTCAAGGCTATTTTCTCTTTTTGGGCGTCTTAATCAGGCCGCCCATGATGGTTCTGGGCTTCCTTTTGGCCATGGCCTTGTTAAACGGCATTGGCCGAGTGGTTGGAAATATCTTTTCGGTCTTTGGTTTTGACCGCCTGGGTGAGAGTTTTTTAGGTATTTCCGGTTTTCTGGCCTTTGCCGTCATCTTGGGTCTTTGCGCCATCACGGCTACCTGGAAACTTTTTGGCCTGGCTTCTCATCTGCCCGATCGGGTCATGGCCTGGATTGGTGGCCACGGTGGGTCGCATGGCGAGATCGAGGAGGCCAGACGCAGCCAAGGCGGTTACCAAGCCGCCGGAGCTCTGGGTACCAGGATCCTGGAACCCATAGCCCTTAAAAAAACCGGTGGTAACAAAATGACTGGCACTCCCTAAAAAGAGCAAAAGAGTTTTTTTACTAGCCCTAAGCAATAATCATAACCCCTAAACCAAGGAAAGAACCATGTCCAATAACCGTAAATTTAGACCTAAACATGGAACTCTTAAAGTCAAATATAACCGTTACCTTAAAACTCAAAGCCGAGGTCAGAGCTTAATCCTGGAGCCCAATGAATCCAAAATTCAACTTAAAGACCAGGTTGAAAAGCTACTTCAAGAACTCTCCCATGATCAAGCACTTGATCAGCTCTCTGGTCTGGCCCCGGAACAAGCCCCAGATAATTCGCGAGTCCAGTGGCCAGAGCGGCTTCAAGCCCAGAGCCCATCTCTAAGAAAAGCCCCAGCCGTCCAACCGGAAAGCCAAGTCGAAGCGGCTTTGGAAGGCGACAAATTTAACCGCCTGGTCTCAAAAAATGGCCCCAAGCCCAAAAGGCCCCAGCCCAGTAACAAAGCCAAGAGCCTTAGGGGAAAATTCATAAGCGCCCCGGTCAAGATGATTAAAGGCCGTTTGGCCTTGGCTAAAAAAGCCAGCCAGGCCCAGCCGCCCAAAAACTTCAAAGAACTTTTGGGTCACTGGGAAATAAGCCAGCCCGAGGCCCCGGAAATCTTGGAGCCCCTGACCGAAAGCCAGTTTACCGAAGAAAGCCAAGAGGCCAGGCCCACCAGGGAAGTCCCGGAAACCTTGGATGGCCAGGTCCAAAGCGAACTAAGGCAAGTGCTTTTGGAGGCCCTGCCCAGGGCAGAAATCTCCGATGACTTGGATTCAAAAAACCAGACCAAGCTAAGCGAAAACGCCCTAAGGATCATGACCATAGTGGCCAACGAGATAAAGCTCAGGGCGGTTATCTTTGTCCTGGTGGGTCTACTGTCCTCGGCGGCCATGGTTTACGGAGGCTACTTATTACCCATCTTTCCGGTTTTGGCCGTAAGCCTGGTTGGCTTAACCACTTCCCTCTGGCGCCTTTGTTTACTCAAAAATAGGCTCTATGTACCGTTTTTCGTCTGGCTATTTTCTGGCCTCAAAGCCAAAGGCGGCCAAGAATAGTCCCTTAACCCCGTAACCTAACCAAACCTAACCTAACCTGGGACCTTCTTTTTTTTGTCCCAATTGATCACAAGACTGGAGAAAGTTAATGCCTAGAACTCAAACCAAAAAACCGACCGCCCCTAGGCGGTCCAAAACCACCACAGCCGTTGAAACCAAGGCCCAAAAGCCCATGCCCAAACCTAAAAAGGCCGCTCTCAACTTAGACCTGCCTGATTCGGTCGGCCCCTACGATCCCGAAAAAGGGCTGAGCCTGGAAGGCAAAGTTACCAAGGTCTTTCCAGGCCTTAGCGACCGAGATGAGAAAAAACTCCTCTCTGAGCTCATGGTCGAGCTAGACAATGACGCCAATGCCTACGTCCCCTTTGACTGGGAAGAAACTGACTTGGCCCAAGCCGAGGACCTGAAAAGCGAGGCCGCTGACCAGGCCGAAGATGATGACGAGGCTGACGACCAAGACGAGGACGATGACGACGAGGATGACGACGAGGAAGATGACGACGCTGACGAGGAAAGCGACGACGACGAGGAAGATGACGACGATGAAGACGATGATGAGAGCGATGACGACGATGACCAGGATGATGAGGTCGTGGATGCGGACGACGACCCGGACTCCAAAAAGCCCGAGGTCAAAAAAGACAGCACTTATGGTGGTATCGCTGAATATCTAAAAAGCCATGACAGCGAAAAATTCAATGACGACAAGGTCGCGGAGGAATTCCGCGGCTTGCCGAGGAGAAAGGTGGTCAAAAACAAAGTTCGTAAGTAAGCGCTAGAAACTCTCGGGCGGCGCTCTGCCGCCGCCCGAGAAAAAAAAAGTTTAAACATCTTAGGCTTAGGTGAAGGGCACCAAAAAGCCTTGGGAGTTAGGTTATGAAAACACACGATTATTTAAAGCCAAAAGCCCAGGCTGGCCAAGGGCTAAGAGAAAAGGGCCGGGGGCTTTTAAAAAATCTCCCCCAGGCCGGTCGAGCCTTAAGGCGGCTGGTCTTGGTCTTCGCGGTTGTGGCTATATTGGGCCTTTTTTCCGGTTGCCAGACCACCAAAAGCCGGGCCGGTTTGGAAGATCCGGCCTTGACGGCCCTGGGCCAGGCCTCGGTCAAGATCATGGATGAGAGGATGAAAAGCCCCTTTATAACCTTGTCGCCCACCGGGGAGGTCGGCTCAAAGCTTAGTCAAGTCTTTGTCTTGGATGGGGTATTTGTCGGAGCGGTCTCGGAGGCCCTGATGGGCTTAGCCAAGGCCTTAAATTACGGTCTGGTGCTTAAAAACGCCCGGGCTGGCCGATTATTCGTAACCATCGGCCCTTCCGAGGGCGATCGCACCATTGTCTGGCTAATCGGCGACTTAAACAAGCAGCTTAAAAAAGATCGAGCCGTCATTGGCATTGACTCGGTCAATAAGCGCTTGGTTCTCTCGGCCTCGGAGGTGGATCGATGAGCAAATCATTTAATCATAACCGCTGGGCCCAAACTCTGGACTTACATAAGATCGCCTCAAAAAAACCTGGGCTGGTTTTGGGATTAATGCTTGCGGCCTTTCTTGGTTCTCTTTATTTTTGCCAATTCTTGCCAGGCCCGGCCTGGGCCCAAGAGACCTTGAGCCCAGGTGGGGAGGAAAATTTAAGGGCCAGCGAGGCGCCCAACTCCAATAGACCAAAAATAACCAGGTCTATGGCTTTTCAAAAAAAGGCCCCTTTACCGGAGGAGCCGGCCCCTGCCCAGGACAGCGGGAAGTCAAAAGCCCCCAAGGAACTAACCGCCCTTAGAGAAGGCCAGCCAGTCAGCTCCGATCGAAACGAAGAATCCGGTCACATCAGGGAGCGGGCCTTACGGGAGGTGGCCTTAAGTTCGGCCATCCAGGCCGGGGCCAGGTGGCGTTACCAGCGTATTTTGAGCCAAATCGTCACCCCCAGGGAAAAACTCTTAGACGAGCTTTTTGACTTTACCCCCCTGGTCTCCGATAACGGCAAGCTTTATTTGATTCCCCCGGTGGCCACCTCGGCCGGGGAGGCCATACGTTTGGCCGATTCCCGGACGGCCCTGGGTCAAGACAAGAGTTACAGCTTAATCTCCAAGGCCAAACTGGCCGGCATCGCCCCTAACTGGAGACATTACCTAATGAACGTGCCCCAAGGACCGCCCGAGATCCACAAAACTCTTAGACCCAAAGGCGGCCTGGAACTTAAAAAATGGAAAAAAGAAGTGGACCGGGGCTGGAAACTGGGCCTAGAGCAAGCCGATCGGCTTTTTGCCTCAAACCTGGCCGAGCTATCCAGAGACTACCTGGGCATGATGATCTTTAAACGCCTGGTCTTTGAAGATTACGCCCGCCAAGCCGGAACCCAAGAAACCATAACCGACCTTGAGGTCAAAGAAAGGGAAATAGTTTTTAAAAAAACTCTCTACGAACTGGTCGGCCAAGAGGGTTTCGTTAAACCTAAAAAGGCCCCCTAAAGCCTCCCAAGCCTCAAATGACCACGGGCCATTTGGGCTAGGCCCTTAACTAACTAAACTAAAAAACCTTAAACCACGGCAAAGGAACCAATCAATGGACTCGGATAAAGATCAAGATACCTTGGAACTGAAGCCCAAACCACTAACCTTACGGGACTTAACTTTAGGTCACTTTACTGACCAAGAAAGGATTTTTCTCATGGATTATCTAGCCTATTTTAAAGCTCGCTCTCAAAAAGCCTCCGAACAAAGGCCCTTGCCCCTAAGCGCTCAAACAAAAAGGCCCAGTCAAGCCAAGCTGGGTTTGGCTAACCGCTATGGGGATCCGCCTTCGATAATCGCCCAGGATCTTTCTCGCTTTTCCAAAGAAAAGGCTTCTGACTAAAAAGCCAAGCCCTGAGGGCTTAGATGTGACTAAAAAACCTCCTAAGCCCAAAATACTTACCCTAACCAAGCTGGCCGGCCAAAAGTGGCTTAAGTAACCAAAAAAGGCCCGCCCAAGCGAAAAAACACAAAAACAAAGCCCAACCAGGTTGGGCTCAAAATCGACCCCAGCTTAAAGCCTAACCAAAAGGCCGCCAGGGGTGAGCCAAGGAGAATATATGTCTGACCGTATCATAGGCCGGTTCATGACCAAGCCTAAAAGATGTCCGCGAGCAAGCATTGGCAGACTGGACATAAAAAAACTCAATTCCGACAAAAGAAATTTGTCCCTAAATAAAAATGGCTCTGGTAAGGCCAAGTTAAAGTTCAAAAATAACCACCCTAAAGGCCGGTATTGCCAGAGCCTTCAAGTCAAGGCTCCTAAAAATAATAATTTTTTGGGGTTGTCCTCTCTCTTTAACCATCAGGGCACTAGCCAAACGGTCTTGAGCCTGGCCCATAGCCAAAAGGACCTTTACACCGCCCATGGCCTTACCTTTAACCAAAAGCCCTCCGAGCATGAGGTCATTAGGGAGATGCCCATTTTGCCCCATGATGATCACTCCATTGTGACTAATGGGCCAAAACCAAAGCGCCCAAATCCAAACCAGCCGGGCCCTTACGATCAAAACCCAAGCCAGCCGTACCCTAAAGAGCAAAA
>JAITJP010000028.1 GCA_031278835.1 Deltaproteobacteria bacterium | reverse complement strand
CCGCCGCCAATATAAGAAAAACGTAAAAATTTCGAATTGTTAATAAACAAAGACTTACAGTTTCCGCCAATGCCGGAGTACTTGGTAAATTCACAATTGTTGACATAAACCGTGGTCCGCTCGCCGCTTAGGACGGCGAACAATTCGTTATTGGCCTTACAGTTGTCGATGATCAACTTTGAATTGCCAATATAAAAAGACACGTATTTGTTTCTAACGTTAGTTAAGTTTTTAAGGGTTAAATTATTGCCCCGGCTGGTCACCTGGAAATAAGCCTCGTGTAAAGAAACCCCGTCCATGACCACGTTTATGAACCTGACGTCCTCAAAACTGGCCTCGTCATCATCGTAGCGAGAACCGGGTCTATAGCTAACGCTTCCGCCCTTAAATATGACGTTTTCAAAGGTGGTGCTCATGAACTGGGTCCGAGTAAAGGAACAGTTCTCAAAGGTGACGTTTCTGATGGTGGAGCGCCAGATTTTTGAATTGTTGAAACTGGCCCTTTTAATGACGGCGTTTTCTAAAACAAAATCGCCATCTATGTCGCAAGTGATTTGTTTTCCGCTCAAGCCGGCCGGGTTGGCGGCCATGGCGGCCGCGGTGATGTTTACGGTTATCAAATCTGTGCTTAGGGCCATGAAGCGTCCTCCGGTGATTGGGACTGTTTTTTGGTTTACCAAATTTTTACCGAATCAATTAAATGAATCGAATCAATCAGCTTAGCCGCCTAAAAGCCCAGTAAATTCTAAGAAACTTCACCAGGCGCCTTGATTCCAAAAACTCCACCAAGCGCCTTGAAAAAATCTTATCAACTCAATCAATATTTTTTTTACTCTTTGCCTTCGGTCGGGTTATATTCGGGAATTTTCTTTAATTCCGAGTATAGCGGCAACTCACCATCGCGGCCAAATTTTCTGGTAATGATCTTTCGGTCATAAGTGACATTCACCGGGTAACACCAAGGCGATTTAAGATCATAGTGCTGGCCGATGGGGTGGCTTTCATTAAAATGAACCGATATAAAGTACAAAATAGCCGTTTGCTCATCAAAATCGCCCAGTAAAGAGCGCCTACCCATGACGTTGATAACTTCTTGCGGCCCACTGGTCAGTTTATAGGCCGGGACTTTACGATGTTTGCCAAGCGGATAAGTGGGCTCGTCTGACTCGATCTCAAGAGCTAGGGCTTTGGTTGAAAAAGTTTCGTAATTTTTTCTGTTGATACAGTAGAGGTGAAAGTAAGCTATGGGCAGGGCTTGGTTTTCCTCGCTTTTACCATTATTTAGATAGCGAAGCCACTCTGGGTTTAAATAAAACATGTATTGAGGCTCTAAATCTTTCTTTTTTTCTTCAGCGACTATGTCACCCTTAACCTCATCACCATGATAAAACATTTCTATGCCATTTTCGTACCATAAGTAATCGCAGCGCACGGCCAGGCGCGGTTTGGGACAATTCTCGTTTCGCACGTAGTGAACTCTTTCCAGCTCCCCGGACAGGCCGCATTTTATAATCATGCCCTGGGGTTTATCGACGTCCGAGAGCTCACCATTGGTGAGATTTTGATACGAGTAAAGCCCGGCCGAGCCTGAGACCAGACAAGCCACCGAACCCGGGAACTGCTCTTGGGGATTGACTGATTTTAGTCCCCGCCCGCTCGGGGTAAGGCTGACCCCTTGGTCCCCCTCGGCTCCGCCCAATCCGCCCGAATCTCCCGAACCTTCCGAACCTTCAGATCGTCCCGCTCCAGCCGCTCCAGCCGAACCATTAAGGCGCAAGCCATCGATCTGGCCAGCGCCGGAGCAGGTATAGGCGCCGCCTCGGTGGGAATGACCCGAGATGGTCAGCTTAACCCGCCCCCCGGTCAGTTCCGAATACACGGCCGTGCGGTTTTCCTCAAATGAGCCGGTGTCGGATTTTCTTAGGGGTAAAATCCAAGAGCCGGAGCGGAGCCGATCTTGCCTATGCAAGGGGCTTTCCAGGTCAAAATTAGCGTAGGTGAAATGGGAGGCCATTAGGTTAAATTTGTCAGCCTGGCCGGTCATGCGCTTAAGTAAGCTTAGCTGATGGTCGGTAATGGCCGAACCGGCCCTGGGCAGAGAATCGCCTCCGGCCAGGGCTGACAATAAATAATTTTCATCATCGTCCCAGCCCATCAGTAACATGTTTTGATTTTTACCGGAATTTACCAAGCAATCTTTCCAAGGCGTAATCCAGCGGTAAGCCCAAGCCAAATTTTCCTTTTTAAAATTGGCGATTCGGCCAATGAAGCTGTATTTTTTGCCAAACAATAAAGCGGCTTCATAAAAGGTTAAATTTTGGTCTGAGGGGATGCCGGCGTTGGGCCGAAAGACGATAATGTTATTGTTCATAAACATTGGTCTGGGCGAAATACCGTAGGGCACCTCATAAGCCTCGTGGTTGCCGGTTAGATAAAAAACCGGTTTTTTCGAGATGGTGTAATAGTCAAATATCAAAGCCATAAACATCAAGGCGTCGATATAAAATGGGTAATTGGGCCCCTGGCCTTCATATTTTTTAAAATCCAGATGCTCCCACAGTTCGGCCGTACTCAATTTTATTTCCCGCGGGGGCTTGTCTGGGTCTTGGCCAGCTTTAGGGGTCTGGGCTGAGCCAGAACCGCTTGGCCCAGAATCACCTGGCCCAGGTGGTTCTGGGCTAGGCACTTGGTCTGGGTTGGCCGCCGCCCTTTGGCTCTCGGCTTGTCTTAGGGCCAGGGTTTTCGATTCCACCACTTTGGGATCCAGGTTTCTAAGAACGTCAAAGGCGTCGCCGGCCACGATTAGGAGGTCGCTTTCCTGGCCAATGGATTTCATCAGGCTCTGGGCCGTTTCCAGGGCTTGGTTACATAGGGCTCCAAGATAGGGCGAATCTTGTTCCATAACCCCATGGATTACCTGAGGGGCCACAAGTTTGTAGCTGGCCTGCCTGGAGGAAAGATGGAGATCCGAGACCACGCCCAGGTCAAGATAATTTTTTTCAGTTATGTAAACCGGGTGCTTGGAAAGAACGAACCAGCCGTTTTTATCGGACAGATAGTGCAAAGATTTTTCACCCCCGCCTCTATCCTGGTCTGGTTTTCCGGCCAAATTTTTTTGGCCCTGAGTCATGACCAAAGTGGGATCGGAATCGTAAATCTTGACCAGTTTCATTTTTTCCGGTTCCATGTAAGGCCAGCGCTCAAACTCAAAAGTGTTGACGATTTTAGACTCAGACTTGATTTGCTTGGTCTTGACCTCTAGATCGTTAATAATCACCTTTGAAACCAGATCATCGCCAGGATTGGTCAAATAATGATCGTGTATGTCTCCAAATTTTTTCAAAACCCAGTGATCATTTTTTTGCCGATTAATTATGGCTTTAAAGTAATGAGCGTAATTTATGTATAAATACATGAGCTCATATAAACCTTGATGGGCCAGTTTTGGAGAATCCTTGACCGTGAACTGAAAAACGTAACGATAGCCCAGATTTTCGGGCGGCACCCCGGGCTCCTCCTGGTCCTTAGCGCTGGGGGGCTCAGCGGCTTTTTTGGGCTCGGTTTCGGTTAATTGGCCGTCAAGATACATGTTAACGGCTTCTTTGTGGATCACCCCAAAAGGACCTTGCGGTTTAAGGTCGCCTTCCAAGGGGTAATATTGGGCCAAGAATTCTTGATCCTTTTGAAATTCTCCGACGTAAAAGCCACCGAATTTTTTTTGTTTAAACATCTGGTGAGCTTTTTCAAAGCTGGTGTAAAAACGCTTGGAAGCGGCCGCTTCCGTGGCCAATTCATCGGAGTATTTTTTGTAATTAACGTAATCCCGACCGCGATCGGTCCAAGGGGTAATCATGGTCTGGAAATAGAAATAGCTGGCCAGCTCAATGGGTACCGGGGCCCCAGGACTACTGGCCCCATTATTCTTGGTGTGCCGATCAAAGGCCCGTTTTTGCATGGCCAGGTATACGGTCAACTGACCATTGGGTTCAATGATGGCCGGGGTTCCCAAAGCGGGAAATAGAATCACCCCTTTGATGGCCCATAGGTTTATATAAAAATTCGAATCTTGAATTGGCTCGTTACCCATGATGTTCTCTGTTTTCGCTCTATTAGTGGGTTTTGGCGAGGATTTTTTTTAGCGGCCTTGACTTTGAAACTGGTCGATTGACTTGGCCCGGCCAAGCCACCTTTTTGGCGGCCTTAACTTTGAGACTGGTCGATTGGCTTGGCTGGTCAAGCCACCTTTTTGGCCACCTTTTTTTGGTTGGCTTCGGCTTTAGGCAAAAGCCTTAATCGTCTTTGGTGGCCTTGTCTTTGGTCAGCTTTATGTTAAAGCCATCGACGATTATTTCCCGGCGATTCTTGCCCTCGACCACGGTCAGTTCGGCTTCGGGGCCATCGTCTTGGAAGAGTTGCAAGAGGTGTTCGGTGGCCTGGCCGTCTATCTCGGAGGAATTATTTTTAGCCTCGCGGGGGACGTCAATCAAATGACCCAGGGGATCTCGCACCACCACCCGGGGGGTAACCAGGGGATCGGCCTTTCGCCAGGTCACCGTTAAGGTTTCTTTGGTAGCCGGGCCGACAAAGTTGTGGGCCGAGGCCTGGGCCGTAAACTTGCCGTTGGTGCCGGATTCAATTCCAGAGGAATCGATTTTGAGGTAGCTGCCGTTGGCCGTGAGGATAATTTCCTTGGGCGAGGAAAGGTGGATTTTATCCTTGGCGCTGATGATTTTTATGACTTTGTCGGCAATCATTTCCAGGCTATCGCTTTGGGCTTGGATTTCCACCTTACCCGCGGCGGCGAATAGTTTTAGGCCCAGCCGGTGGGCAAATAAACTGACTTTTTGTAAAGCCGTGACAAAAAAACCGCGGTTACTGGCAATGGAAACTTGCCGCTCGGAGGTTAGGGCCAGGTTATTGCCGGTGTGTATATGGGCGCTCTCCGGGGTGGTTAGGGCCAAACCGGCCGGGCTGGAAAGGACCAATTGGGGGCTGGTCAGTTCCTGGTGAGCCGGACCGGGACCGGCCAATTGTTCGGCTTGACTGGTTAGTGAATCGGTCAGGGGTTTAACTTCCGGCCCATAGTCTCTGGCGTTATGAACTTCGGCCAGTTCGGCCTGATTTTTTTGTTGCTCAGCGGCGGCCCGCAGGTTATTGATGGCCTCAAAGGCGTCTTTGTGGTGTTCTCCGGCCCGGCCTCTGGCGTCGGTGGTCAGGATTAGGCCCCTAGCCGCCCGGATTACTCCCCAGCCATCGGTTCTAAGTTCAAAACCCTCGCCCCTAAAATCTTGGCGCCCTTCCAGGTGATTAATTCGGGTCAAATAGCCCAGGTTAAGTTGGGAAAGCAGGTGGTCACTGGAGAGCTGGGCCTGGACTTGACCTTGGGTATCGTCCAAAACCAGTTGGTTACGCTGGCCGCCCATAAACTCGCGGCTTTGAAGGCCCGAGAGGCTTTTTTGATCCGGCAGGTTCCAGGGGGGCCGGTTTTCGGCGTTATAAACTCGGCCGGTTATGACCGGTCGATCGGGATCGCCTTCCATGAACTCGACCAAGACTTCTTGGCCAATTCTGGGTATTTGAATGAAGCCAAAATTTCGTCCAGCCCATTGATCGGCCACCCTAACCCACAAGCTGCTGCGCTCGTTTTTGGGGCCCAAACGATCCCAGTGAAAAATAACTTTGACCCGGCCGTATTGGTCGGCGTAAACTTCTTCGCCGGCCGGGCCGGTGACGATGGCCGATTGCAGGCCATCGATACGAACTTTGGGATGTTGGATTTGGGGAATAAAACGCCTCTCAAAGGGGATGGCCACGAAACGGCTTTGGTAGCGAAAACCCCGGTCCGGGGCCTCGCCCTCCAAGACCTGGGGCTGCTCACCTTGGTGTTCCACCTCGGTTAACCACCACTGGCAATTGGCCTCAGAGCGGGGGTGATCGTGGAGCTTAAAGGCAAAACCAGGCAGCCAGCGGGCAACGTCGCCTTCGCCCTCAACCCAGCGGCTAAAGGTTAATTGACGGCCCATCTGAATTTTGGCGTAACGATGGCCGGGATCGCTTAGATCGTAGAGATGGGGGTATTGATAAGTCTCCAAGCTAAGGCCGCCCGGAGCCGGGGCCTTATCTTGATCCGGCTCACTTGAGGAGACTTCCAGGTGAAGGGAGGGCTTGTCAAAATTCCACTCCCGGTAAGTGGCCAGATCGCTATTAACCCTTTGGTGAAGGTTTAAGCGCCTAGTTACGGCCGTTTCGGCCTGCTGCCCCGAGCCAGGAAAAAAGCGCAAATCGCTTTCGCCTGAAATATTGGCCCCGCCCGAGGCGTCTGAAAAACAAACCGTTTGCCAGCCCTGGGCGTGCTCAAAGAAAAAGTAAATACCCTCCTCCTCGCATAGCCGGCTAATAAAATACAAATCACTTTCTCCGTATTGGACCCGGTATTCCAGTTCTGGATAACTTTCTTTTAACTTAAATGAGTATGATTCGTGGATAAAATTTTGTTCTTTTAAGATTTGTTCAATGATTTTGGGAACGGATAGATGTTGAAAGACCCGGTGCTCTCGATTTTGGCCCAAAAACCAAAGTCTAGGCACAATGATAATCATATAGTGGGTAAAGGTGGTGGAGGTGTGCAGTTGAAAGGCTTCTCGGATCTGGCCGTTAATCAAGCGCTTTTGCCCGCTATGATCGAACACGCTCAAGAGAGCCTGACGGCCCATCAGTCTAACCAGGTCGATATTGGCCTCCTTGGTGACCAGTTCCACCTGAAATTCAAAGGGCTCGTTTAACTTTTCTCGGCCCTTAAAGGCGTAGACGCCGAACTCGGGCCCGCCTTCAATCTCAATCTCAAACCATCCCCGATTGGCTGATAAAGCGACCATGCTAGCCCTCCGTTAAACCAATGGAACCAATCAGGCCAAGCTCCAGGGTTTCCGAGTTACCAAAGACTTAGGCTTAAGTTTAATCGTTTCCCAATTAACCATAACCACGGTCAACGACTAAGGCTTAAGCTTAATCGTTTCCAAATTAACCATAACCACGGTCAAAGATTTAGGCTTAAGCTTAAATTATTTCAGTTTTTCCACAAATAAAAACTTATTAACTTTTTTATTTTACGAGTAAAAACTCATAATTTTTGTTTTGTTTTTTTTAGCCCAGGCTTGGGGCCAGCCGCGAAAAAGCCGAGAGGTAAGCCTTTTCCTGATAAGGGCTTTTGGCCGGGCCTGGGCTTGGGCAAACTCATCGGGCCCCAAGAGCTAAAGGCGGCTTAAAGGGTTTTTTTTCTTGGGGCTCAGGCCTAGCTCGGCCACCAACGGATATTTTCATTCGCTCGTGGCCGATCAGCCTCGGCAGCCAATTGGCCCTGCCAGGGCCAGGGGGCCGATTAGGCCCAGGGCCCTTAAGCGGCCGTGGACTGGGTTCTCCAGTCATCGCTCTCGGAGGTACTGGCCACCTCGTGGGTTTTGATGATCTTGCGGTAGGTCATGTAGACGTCTTCAAGGTGAGTGAAATGGGCCAGACCGGGGTCTTGGCAGTTGGGCATGTAGCTGGTGATGTCGACGATGATGGCGTCTTCCAGCTGGATGGTGAAATAGTGTTCCATGGTGCCCGAGGCCGAGGTGCGATAGAACTTCATGGTCACGTTGGGCAAGCGCTCACCGCTGGTCAGGGCCCTAAAGAGTAGGGGCGAGGACTTATCGATGACCTTGGTGATCTTTAAGGGCTTGTGGACGCGCTGGCCGGTGGGTTGGCCGGACTGGGGATCACGGGGCAAGACGATCTGGTGCTCAAAGGCCTCGACCAAGGTCTCGTCCTCGTGACCCTCTTGGTAGATGTTGCCAACCGAGGCCTCGGTAAAGTTACCTTGAGTGATGAGGCCCTGACGCTCGCCGGTGATACTGAGATAAGCGGGAACAGGCATAATGATTCTCCTCGAAAGCGTGTTGGGAAGTTAAACCGGTAAAATATTTACCCGGGGTTTTTTATGACGGTTAAGTTAACCGTAAAAAAGGCGCTAAATAGGCCAAGGCTTTTGGCCCATTCATGGACCAACTGGGCTGGTTTTTTTTTAATAGGCTGATTAACTAAGATGTACCAGGTTTTGGCCTTGGCTTAAGCTAGGGCCAAGACTTGGGCCCAGGAGCCCTCAGCGGAGGGCTTTTCCTCGGGGTAAGGGCCGACGATTAGGTGATTGGGGGGCCCGGCCAGGTGGATATAGGCGCTGGTTTCGGCGTCCAGGGTGTTTTTGGCGGCGCTGGCCTGAAATTTCAAATCGCCCAAATGGCCTTCCAGACCGTGCATGGGGTAATTGACAATACTTTTTTTGGGGATCTGGCCCCGGGGGCCCACCCCCAAAACCTCAATTAGGGTCTTGGTAACGGCCAACATAAAGCCAGACCATTTTTCGCTTTCGTTTGGGCCCACTTCCAACCACAGGCCGATTAGGGGCGAGGCGTAAGTTTTTAAGTAAAAAGGCCGGGCCAGGTCTTCCGGCGGCTTAAAACGATAGGCCATCAGCTTAGCGGGGTAAGGGTCCAGGGGGTCAAAAATTTTAAGGTGGGCCAGGATGGGCGGCAACTCCAGGTAAGATTTATCGGCCAGTTTGGTTATTATGGCCGTAATCGGTAAGGGTTTTCGGTCCAGGGCTAAGCTTAACAGGCTGATCTGGCTTATGATTTGCGGGCTAAATTCTTCATAGGGCCCGGCCAGGATCCAAGCCGTGAGGCTGGGATCTTCCAAGAGGGTTGATAAGCCCAACCAATCGTTACTTTCAGGCCGAAAATCAGCCCAGCGCAAGGTGGCCGTGGCAAAGCCAACCGCCCGAAGGGAGAGCTCTTCGGCCTCACCTGAGTAAGCCTCACTTGAGCCGAGCAGACATAAAAGCGCTTTGGGTAGGGCCATGGGCTAATACCTTGGAAAGAAACATTTGATGGCAAACTTTCTTTCTGACTTTTTAGGGACCAGGTTTGGACTAGCCTCTAGGGGTTTTGTTTGTTTCTCTTTCTTTTTATCGTATATTGGAAAAAATATCAAGTAAAATTAATGTAAACATAGTAAAGATCTAGATAATTTATTATAAAAATAATGTTATAAGATTATTAAAGATTAATAAAGGGCTCTGGCAGGGCCGGTCTGGCCAGGGCCCAGTCCGGTCCCGGGCTGGATTTAAAAGACCCGGCTAAGCTCAGAGGCCTGGGGGCGTTGGTCCGGCTTAAGGCTTAGGCCGGCCAAAAGGTACTTCCAGGGCCTTCGGGCCAGTTGAGCCGGGCGCTTGGGGCTAAGGCCCTTTTGTTGGGCCTGGTCGGCCGGAAGGCGCGAAAAGGGGTGATTACCGGTCAAGAGTTCGTAGGCGGTTAGGCTGGCGGCAAAGATATCGTCGGCCAAGCTGGGCCGGGCCCCTTGGAGGCGCTCCAGGCTGGCGTAGGCCATGGTGTAACCGGGCAGGCTTTTGGCCTTAAGCAGGGCCTGGATGGGCGATGAGGCCTTTTCTTGGCCGGCCGGCCAGACCACTGAAAGGTTAAAATCAAAGATGACCGTTCGGCCAGGGCAAAGGAAAAGGTTTCCGGGCTTAAGGTCGGCGTGGGCCAAACCCTTTTGGTGAATGTGGGCCAAGGCCTGAAATAGATGGGCGGCGGCCTTGAGTTTGTCGATGGGCCGGGGCGACCGGGCGCTTAAATAATCCCTAAGGGTTTGGCCGGACAAGAGTTCCATAGTAAACATCAGCTGGCCATCTTGTTGATGAAGGTCGTAAACCCGAACCACATTGGGGTGAAGCAGATCCCGGGCTTTAAAAAATTCCTGGGCCAGGGCCAGACGGGCCTGGGGGTTTTCTTGAAATTCTGGGAGTAGTTTTTTTATGGCCACCTTGGGCTGGGCATCGCCCCATTGGGCCCGGCTTTGATCAATAGCCTCAAAGACTTGGCACATGGCCCCCTGCCCCAGCGATGGGCCCAGAAGAAAGCGCCCTGAGAGGCCAGAATCGGGCCCAAGGCCAGGCCAGGCCTTGGTCGATAAATGGTCCATGGGGATTAAATCAATAAAATTTACGACAGGTTCCATGTCAATCACCGCTAATCAGGCTTAAGTCAAAAGTGCCCTGGGAGGTGTTTTTTTTTTCAGGCCTTGGGCATAAGTTTTTTTTTATTGGCTTAAGTTTGGGCTAATCATTTCTGGTATGGCTTTGAGACCAAAAGGGTTATCTGGGTGATGTTGTCCCTTTGGGGCAAGTTTTTAATCAGCTCTTGAAACTTTAAAGAAATCGATCTGGCCGTGGTGCCTCGGGCCAGGGTATTTGACAAAGTTTCCGGGGACAGCAGGTTTGACAAGCCGTCGGTGCAAAGAAGCAGGCGATCTCTGGGGGCGATGGCAAAGGCGACCTGCTCGAGCTCCAGGTCGGGCTGGCTACCCAGGGCCCGGGTTATCAGGTTACCCTTAATCATGCGAAGGGCTTCCCAGGGGCTGAGCAGGCCTTGGTCGATGTGGCTTTGCCGGGCCGTATGATCTTTGGAGCATTGGTAAAGGGCCCCCTGCCGGGATAAGTAGCAGCGGCTGTCACCCACCCAAAGGCAGATGGCCTGGTCGTTTTGGGCCAGCAAAACGGTCAGGGTGGTGGAACAAAGCTTACCCCGAGAGCGCCTACGCCAAAGGGCCTGGTTAACCTCGGAGGCGGCTTCTTTGATGGCCCGGAGGTTTTCTTCTGGGCTGGGGGCCATTGGCAGGGCCGACAGTCTACGGATGATTAGTTGACTGGCCAAGGCCCCGTCCTCTCCCCCGCCCACCCCGTCGGCCACGGCCCACAGGAGCCGTTCGGGCCAGTTTAAAAAGCAATCTTGGTTTTCCTCTCGGCAGTTTCCGGTTAAGGTCCAGCCCCAGGAGGTCAGGTAGACCACCTGGGGCGAGGGCCTACGGGCGGCTGTCAAATTTGGGTTATCGGCCATGATGATTAAAAACGCCTTTGAGCTTAGCCATTTTTGGCTAATTTAACTTTTCGTGGAAACGGTCAGACCGTTTTCCAAGACCACCCCGCCGTGGGAGGTCTTGGAGCCAATCAGGGCCACCGGTTTTCCGTCAACCTTGACCAGGTCTGAGCCCGTGGTAATGATTGAACCGCAACTAATTTGATCACCTACCCGGGCTATGGGCACACCTTTAATCTTGGCCGTGGGCGAGGCCGAGACAATGGTCTGGGCTCCGCATTTGGGGCAGCTGACTTTATCGCCTAAGCGGGCAAAGTTTGGCATAGGATCTCCTTGGGCTAAATTTTTTAGCGCAGCGAGTCCGGCGGGGCGTAGCCGGAGATGGCCGGGTCAAAGGGGTTGGCCCGGTTGCGGTGGGAAACATTAAAACGGGTCCATTTGTTGTTTTGTTTAAGTTCAATGAGGTTCCCGGCGCCGGACTGGCCTCTGACCAGGGTGCCGCCTTGGAAAAGTCTAAAGATGCTAAAAAGGCCTCGGGACTCGCGCCTTTGGCTGACCCCTTGCAAGTCTTCAAAAACCACCGAGGCCGGGCCGCCGCCGGGCCAGCTAAAACTTGAGCCCTGAATGGGGCCGTGCCAATAACTGACCGTTTTATTGTCATGGCTTAAAGTGGTGACCTTAAGGCTTTCGTCCATGGTGCTGGGCTCAATAAAGTAACTTAGGGAGGGATTGGCACCGCCGGCGAAAAAGGCCTCTCTGACCAGGGCGGCCCGGTTTAACTGGGCCACGGCTTTGGCCTTTAGGGGCAAGCTTTTGCCCATGATGGTTTTTAACTGGCCCGAGGGGTTAAGAAAGGGCTTTAGATAGGCGCTTTGAAAGGAATCGACCAGGCCGCCGGCCCTAAAAAATTCCGCGAAATCGTTAAGATTGGCGTCCGAGCCTGATCTGGGATTAAAGGGGTAGTAATCCCTTAGCGAGGCCTCAAAATACTCCAAGACCTCGGTCTTGTAGAGGCTGTCGATATTGACGGCGGCCAAATAACAGAGTCGGTCCAAGCCGCCCTCCAGGATGACCGTATACCAAGAGCCGATCTCGGGCGGCAGTTTGCCGGCCGCCGCGTTTAGGCGTCTTAAGGTATCGTCTTGGTCCTCGGAGATCTTGAGTAAAGCCCCAAAGGCGGCCTGCCTTGGGTCATCGCTGGAAGTCAGGCGCTCAAAAAATCCAGCCGCGGCGCTCATGGCCTCATTGGCGGCCGCCAAGGAGGGGCCGGCCAAACCCTCCGCGGTCAAAAGGGCCTCAAATTGACTAAAATAAGCCTTGACCGCTAGGGCCTCACCTTGGGGCTGGGCCTCGGGGCCAGCCTGAGCCGGGTCCGGGGAACCGGCCGCTGGCGGGCTTTCCGGGGCGGCCTGGCCAGCGGGCTGGCCATCGGCCTCGGCCGCGGCCGCGGCCTGGCTGGTCGGGGGCGGGGCCTGGGGGACCATCAGATGGGCGTTGTAACGAAGCTCGCGCAGGACCAGGACGGCCGGCGAGGGGCCCGAGCTGAGCTGGTTGGCTTTTTGGGCGGCCTCGGCCAGGTTTTGGGGCTGGGCCAGGCTTAGGGCTTTTAGGGCTTGGCTCCAGTATTCAATGTAATCACGGTAGTAAAGGCTATTGACCTCGCCTTGAATCCGGGCCAGGTCAAGTTGGCTTAGAGACAGGCCGGTTTCTTGGTTATTTAGGCCAAAGACCCAGCTATCGGAGGTCAGTTCCTTAATGAGCTCAGGACAGCGCTTGAGTAAATATTCTTCAAAACCAGCCCGGGTGTAAAGAAAGGGGATGGGAAAGTCGTCGCCCTCAAAGGGCGAGAGAGATTCGCCCAAGGCCCTTTGGAAGGTAAAGGGGGCCCGGCCCGAGTTGACGGCCTCATCTTTGACCTGATCGTAGGCCAGTTCGGCCAGGGGCAGTTGAAACATGGCCTGGCGGGCCCTTTCCAAGAGGGCGTAATCGGGCTGGCTGGCTTCTAGGCCGTAAGAAATGAGAGCCAGCAGTTGGCCCTGTAATTCATTTTGGGCCTCGGACTGGCCTTGGTATTGCCTGGACCAGCGCTCTTGTGCCCAGGTTTGTAAATAAGCCCCATCCAGGCGCTCAGGCTGACAGAGCATCAAATAAGCCCTTAAGTTTTTTTTAAGCTCACCGATATTGCCCAGAGAATTTTCCACCTGTTGGGCGGCGTCTGAGCGGATCAGACTTAAAAATCTCTGATTAAGATCGGCCTTATAGGCCTGGCCAAGCACCTTTCTGGCCTGATGGCCTTGGTAGAGACCCAAACCGTATTTGAGTTTAGAATCCTGGGCTGGCTTAAAAACCCTTAGGGCCGATTCAAAGGCCTTAAGCTCGGGCAAAACATATTTGGCCCCCTCCGGGCTTTTGTTTTGGCCAATCTTAGTTAAAATTTCCGAATTAAAGAGATCGAGCCGCTGCAGTTTTGAATAATTGTTATTGAAACTTAAGGCCAAAAGAAAACCGGCCGCCACCATCAGGGCGAAAATGGCCATTTTTACGGCTTTTTGGCTAAAGCGAAAACCGGCCCATTTTTTACGATCGTCTAGGGCCAGTCCGGCTTCCGGAATAATGGCCTGGCTAAAAAGCCTGGAGAGAAAAAAGCCCTTGGCGTACTCACCCACGGCCGGCTGGTAGCCGGTTTGAAAGGACCACTGGCCATTATGGTCGGCCGCTTCCAAGGCCTTTTGGGACGAAAGGGAACAGGTAAAGAAAAAGCCCCGAAACATGACCGGTTTGTGGTAACGGGAAGGGCCAAAGGCCTCGGAAATGAAGTCTTCCAGCTTGGCCGAGAGTTTTTCCAGTTCCCGGGGGAAATTTATGATATCGCCCCTGGAGGCCAGGTCCCGCTCATGGTGCATCTTGGTAAAGACCTGACTATTTAAGGTTTTTAGCAGATCGGCCACCTCGGCCCTAACCCGGCCCGGTTCCATGGACCCCTTAAGGTTATGGAAGCCAAAAATCTGCTCCCTTTCCGACCTAGAAAGACCTGAGAAAAAAGTGAAAAAACCCGGCAGGGCGTCGCTTTTGGTCAAAAGCAGATAGACGGGCACCTGGGTTTTTAGGCTTTTTAAAACCTCGGTCAAGCGATCCCTAGTTAGCCTAGCCAAGTGCTCGTAAAGGGACTGGTCTTCCAGCATTAAGTCCCTAAGGCTTAAGGTCACCATGACCCCGTTAATGGGCCTAGCCGGTCTGGCTTTATACAAAGCCTTGAGTAAATCAGAAAAGGCGCTCTGACCATTATCGCCAGAGCTTTTTTCCAAATAAGCCCCCGGGGTATCGATGTAAATGGCTTGATTTCCAAAGAGAACCTCGGGTTGGGCGGTGGCCTTTAGTTTGTAAAGGTTACGGTCGGCCTGCTCGTTTATGGGAAACTTTTGCCCGGAATTTAAAAGGGCCAGGGTTTTGCCGCTATTACTGGCCCCGATGACCAGATACCAAGGCAGGGAGTACCTCGATCGACTCTCGGGCCCAAAATAACTGGATCTCTCAATAGTCCTGACCGTTTCCTTGATGGTTTGCCTGGTCCGGTTTCTTTCAATTTTGGCTTGCTTTTTGGCTTGGGCTTGTTTTTGCTTATTGGCCAGTTTTTCTGGATCTTTATTTTCGATCTTACTATTTATGGACTTATAGGTGGTCATAAACAGTAGCCACAAAACCAAAAGCCCAATGCTGGCCACCAGTCTAGAGTTAATACTCTCCAGAATCTGTTTTCCGGAAATACTGATGGTCGGTCCAAAAAGCCAAATCAAGGCCAAACAAATAACCAGCAGGGCCAAGGTAACCACCCCGGCTTCTCGCAAATAAGCCCCAAAGCGAGTAAAGAAGCCAAATACCCGTTTAATCATGATTTAGTTCTCATCACTGGTTTTAATTTGGCCAAGCTCAATTTGGCTTAGCTTCAAATCAGTTGAGCTCAACTGATTTGAGCTTATCTGGTTTGAGGTCTGGTAGGCCTCAAAGACCTGCTGGGCCCGGGTTTTTAGGGTAAAGTAAAAACCCACAAAGCTGATGGCCAGGACCAGGAGGGCCAAAACCAGGACCAGCCAAACCGGCAAATAACGGTGCAGGGGATTGACGGTTTCGACCTTATCGACTGGTTTAGCCAAATCCAAGATGGGCTCGCCTCGAAGGATGCGGATCTGCTGGTAAACTTTGTCCCTTAGGGCTTCCAAGGCCTGGATACCCCTTTCCATGACCCGGTATCGGCCCTCAAAACCCAGGCTAATTAGGACGTAAATTAGTTCCAATAAATATAAGTTTTGGGCGGGATGCTGCATGCAACGCTCTAAAATCTTAAAGGATTTTTCGCCGCCCCAGGTCTCGTCATGAAAGGTACTCAAAAGGGCCTCATGGGCCCAGGCGGCGCTATCCTCAATTGAGGACATGGTCACGCTTTCGTCCAAGGCCGTGCACAAAAGGTAACGGGCGGCCAGGATCTGGGAGCGATCAATAAGGCTATTTAAGGCCTTGGCCTCAAAGGCCCTGATTCCGGTCTCAAAAGTCTGCCTTAGCCATTCTAAATTTTCCTGTTCTCCCTTACGTAGATTAATTATTTCAGTTAATAAGGGGAAAGATGCCTCAATTAGAGGATTTATGCCACTGGGGTAGCCCTCCAAAGAACTTTGTTGACCAATATAGGGTTGATCCAAGGCCGAGGCCTTTGACGGGGCTCTGGCCACCACCTTAAAGGGCGGATCATGAGGCTGGCTGGGCCAAGCCCCCAGGGGCTTGACCACGGTTTTGTCGGCGTCGTAACTTTCTTGACTGGGCATTCTCATGGCTCCTGTCCGGGCCTTGCCTAAGCCCGGGCCCCTCGGGGGCCTGGGCTTGGTTTATTCTTTAATGGCCCAAAAGCGCAGTTTTAGCCCCGGGAAGGTCCCGGAGACAAAAAAGGCAAAGCCGCCGGAGAGTTCCAACTGCGAAAGTTCTTCGGAAGTAATCTCCAAACGGAAGTAAGTCTTGTCAGCGTGAAAAGGAATCTGTCTGGGGGCCACCGGTAAGGGCCTAAGGTTTATGCCGGGCAGATGGAGATTGATTAACTGCCTAATGCGCTCAACCGGGCCGATTTTTAGCTGCTTGGGTAAGGACGATCGCAAGGTCTCCTGGGCTAGGTCGGCTTGGGCCGAGACCACGAAAGTGGCCGTGGTCAGTAAGCTTCGATCGTGGATGGTGGCCACCAAGATGTCGTATTTTCTTTTCTGGAGCGGCAACTCGACTGAGTGCTGTTCCAAAACCATGCTCAAGAGATAGCGGGCCTGCTCCATTAGGGCGGTCAGGACCGCTTCCTGCCTTAGGTGGTCATAGGCCGGAGATTCTTTGGGCCGCTTGGCGCTCTCGGCAAAGGTGGACAATTCGCCAATCAAAACCAAGAGATTAAGATAAAATTCCTCGGGGTGTACGTTTACGGCCTTTTCCAGGTGCTTAAAGAAAGGCTCCAGACGATTGATGGTTTGCAATAGCAAAAAATCGGCTATCTCGGCCGCCCCGCTGGGCCCGGCCCCGGCCACTTTTAAGGAAAGCTGACTGCCCCGGTGGGCAAGAAGCCCGATTATTTCCCGCAAATAGCCGGAAAATAAATCGCAGGCCGATAAGCGCAAATAGGTGGGCTGGAAGGCCTGGTCCAAAACCAGGCTTCGGTCGGCCTTGCTTTCCACCAGTTTGGCTATTGGCATGGCCAAACAGCCCTCGAGCTTTAATTCACTTTCCAAAACCAGTCTCAAAGCCAGGGCCCCGCACATGATGGTAAAATTTCTGGTCTGGCCAATATTACTGTCATAAACCTCCAGGGGATGGCTCAAATACTTGGTGGCCAAACCGGCCTCACCCTCGGGGCTGGTTTCAGAGGAGCCCTCAGGCGACAAGGGCAAAACCAAATAAATCAATTGATTACTAAGGCCCGAGGGAATATCCAAGCTTAATAATTCTCGGCCCCGGCCGGTTTCAAAAAGGGTTCCGTCCGGTAAGAGCCCGGCCGCTCGGCTCAAGACCAGTTTGCCTAAACTTAAATACTGCTGGTCGATTTCAAACTCGCTTAGTCCCCAGGGATAATGAGACAGTAAAAGCCCGCGCCTTTGGATCTGGGCCGCCAAATAGCGATCCTGTTGTTGAAAATGCTGCGGCCTTAGCATCATGCCTTCCGACCAAACCACTTTTTCTGGGAGCATTATTTACCACTTAAATGATGTTTAAATCATAAGCCCAATGGGCTGGGCGCTTTTTTTTCTTTTTTTTTACTGACTGACCAGGCTCTCGACTTTTTTAAGGGCCTGGCTGGGCTCTAAAGTCTCGGTGGCCTTTTCCAGCGAAGGCCCGGGCGGGTAGTCAAAAACCCTGGAAGCGCTGGCCTCGGGTAAATTCTCTGAGTCCGTTTCGGCCAAAGCTGCAGCCGATTCGGCCTGGCTTGGGCCGCCCATCAAGGGCGGGCTAACCGAGGTGCCCCGGGAGCTTTCTCGGTAACTGGCCAGGGCCTGGGCCGGATCCCATTTTTTGGCCTTATCAGGGGGGATTAAAATCAAACTCGATGAGTTTAGTTCAATAGCCAGGGTGGTTTGGTCTTGGGGGTCAATGGGCACGATGATTTTCCAGGGGCCCTTTCCGGCCGATTGCCTAAAACTGGCCATGACCCCAATAAACTTGGTCTCGGGGGCCGGTTCATACTCAATGGTGTAAGCCGTGGCCGGCAAAACGGTCAGCTCATCCAAGGCCACCAGATCGGCCCCCAAAACCCCGGTGGGGTCGCTAAACAAGGGGACCATTTCGGCTTGCTTAAAGAGCAAATCGGATCTTAGTTCGTACATTTGGATGATGACCGGAGAGGGCCGTCCGGTGGCGTCCGGATTGGCGTTAGGTAAGCCGGCCATGACCAAAGTCAGAGAGGGGCCGCCGCAACCGGACAGTGACAAGGCCAGGCCGGCCATTAAGGCCAGCCAAAGCCCAACCAGGCTTCTGGTCAAAAATGATTTTTGGAAAAAAAATAAAAGCGGCATTATTCTTAGCCCTCTCGAGGCCCGGATTTAACCGGTTTTAGGAGGCGGACCTGCCTTTCATAGGCTCTGGCAAAATCGCGCGAAAAGAAATCAGCCAAGGCCTCTGATTCGGATATTTCCACATGAAGTTTTGTGTAAGTCTTCCATAACTTAACTTCTTTGTTTAGCTTAAAGGAGCCAGTGGTTTCCAGGCGTTCTTGGACCTTGGCCGGGGCTAACTTATTCAGTAAGGCGGCCGTGACCGCCCGGGCCCCGGCCAGTATACCCAGGTGATGGGAGTGTAAATCATTAAAGGCCTGGGCGATGGACTCCTGAGGCGAGAGGGCCTCTGGCCATGGCTTAAAAAACAGATGGTTTAAGGCCGTTTGAAGACTTGGGGCAAACTTTAAAGGGTTATTGCCAGAAACTTCAATGGTGGTTATGGGCAAGCGCAGTTCTTTTTGACTGGCCGCCCGATTTTGAAGCGAACTGGTCAGGCCGTCAATTGAGGCCCGCAAAAGTTCGGCCGCCAAAATAAGTAATTTTTTACGCTCCTCGGAACTGGCCCCCTCCAGGTCCACTCCCAGGGTCTTAAAAAACAAATCAACTTCACTACTGGGCTCAAAGTCAGGGGCCAGTCTGGGCCCACTGTTTTGGGCCCCCGGCCCCTGGCCTGGGATAAAGTCAATGACCGGCGTCGCCGCCTGGGGGCCAGAGGCCGGGCCGGAATTGTCCTGGGGCGAGTGGAGCCAAAGCTCTGGCTCCTGGGCCCGGGGCTCCAGACCAAGAGCCACCAGGTCTGGCTGGTCGGCCTCCCAGTCCTCGGGGATGCCCCGGACGCTGAGCATGGCGTTTAGCTCGGCCTGGTTATGATCGGGCAGGCTATCGGCATAGCTGGGGGGCTGGGAGTTTTTTGGGGCCACCAAGTCGTCGTAAAAGCCCAGGCCATCTCTTACTTCTCGAAGTTCTTGGCGCTCCATGGCCACCAGGGGGTCAAGGTCTTGGTCGTTTTCAATAACCGTGCCCTCCAAATCAACCGGCAAGTAGGAATTGGGGTTTCTCAGCAGCCTGGCTTGGATGACGAACTGGCCCAGCTGGAAAGAATCGCCGTGCTGGATTAGGTGTCTTTGGCCGGCCCCGACCATTTCCTGGGTCAAGGTGGACATAACCCCATTGGAACTTAAATCCTCCAGGAAAAAATTCTTACCATCGCAGCTAATTAGGGCGTGTTTACGGGAGATCTCTCGAAAACGATCCGGCAAAACCCAGTCAGACTCGTTGGAACGGCCAATGTAACCTCCGCTTTCGTTAAAAATATGGGAGATCCTACCCTGGGGGAAAAATTTATGGTGACTTATGATTTCGAATAATATTTCCATAGCTAAGATTTTTTTAAATTAACTTAAAAAAATAAAAGAATTTTTATTTAATTAAGTCTTTTTTAGGAAGTTTTGAAAGAAAAAGTGCCGAGGCTTTGGTCCAGGTCAATTTCCACCTGGCTGAGGCCCTGGTTAAGGCCGCCTAGGGCCAAGATGGAGAGATTGGGCAATAGGGAGCTGTTTAAAACCCGGTCAATATTACGGGCCCCGCTTTCCACGGCCTGACAACTTTCCACCAGGCTGTCTATGACCGTTGGGCTCCAGAGGAGATTTAAGGCCCGCCTTTGCCAAAAGCGTTCTCGAAGGGCCGCTAACCTAATTTCCACTAATTCCCTTAAAATGTCCTTGGCCATGGGGGCGTAGGGCACCACGGTTAAGCGGCCCAGTAGGGCCGGCTTAAAAAATTGATTGAGTATTGGTCTTAGGGCCTCATCCAAAACTTTTTCGCTGGGCTGGCCCTCCTCGTAAAGGGCGGCAATGATATCCCCGCCCAGATTTGAGGTCATAAAAATCATGGAGTTTTTAAAGTCAACCTCACGGCCCTCGCCGTCGGCCAAGAGGCCTTTGTCAAAGATTTGGTAAAAAAGGTTTAGGATGTCCGGATGGGCTTTTTCCACTTCATCGAAAAGCACGGCCGAATAGGGCTGACGCCGCACCGCCTCGGTCAGACGGCCGCCCTCGCCGTAGCCAACGTATCCCGGGGGAGAGCCAATTAAGCGGGAAGCCGTGTGCTTTTCTTGAAACTCGGACATGTTTAGGCTTATTAGAAAACGCTCGCCGCCAAAAAGCTCCTCGGCCACGGCCAAGGCCGTCTCGGTTTTGCCCACCCCGCTGGGCCCGACCAGCAAAAACACCCCGTTGGGCCTATTGGGATTTTCCAGGCCGCTAAAAACGGTCATGACCGTCTTTTCGATGGTCCTTAGGGCCATTTCCTGGCCGCGGATGCGTTTCCTAAGCCTTTGGCCAAAATCTTCAAGGCCCTGGGCCTGGCCCAGCAGTTTTTCCCTGGGCAGGCCGGTCCACTCGGAAATAAGCTCAATAACCAAGGGCACATCGACTTCATAAAAAACCAGTGGCGAGCCCTGCCTAATGGCCTCCAAACTTTCCCGTAACTCCCTTAGTTTGGCCCTGGCCTCGTCGGCCGAGCCAAGGCCGGCCGAGGCAAAATCCTCGGACTCAATTTCTGGAAGGCTGGCTTTTTCTTCAAGCTGGCCCTCGGCTGGGGCCAGCTTGGGCGGAAAAGGGCCGGTAAGCTGATGGCCTAGTTTTATAATCTCCTGGGCCAAGTCGAGTTCCTTACGCCAGCGCCGCTCCAGGTCGTCTCGGGCTTGCTTTAGAGCGGCCATTTTGGCCCTTAGGCTAGGCAAATTTTCCGCGGGGCTTGGGGCCGGCGGCCCTGGGTCGTAAAGGCCGTCTCTTTCCAGGGCGGTTAGGGCCCTTTTGGTGGCGGCCAGTTCTTCTTCGAGGGCTTCCAGGGCGGCGGGTTTGGCCCCCAGGCTGACCTTAACCCGGGCGCAGACGGTATCGAGGACGTCTATGGCCTTGTCGGGCAGATAGCGCCCGCTGATGTAGCGAGCCGAGAGTTGGGCGATACTGACGATGGCCTGGTCTTTGACGTAAACTTGGTGACTTTTTTCATAGCTGGGCACCAGACCTCGGAGGATGGTCATGGTCTCCTGGGGACTGGGTTCCTCTAGTTTAACCAGCTGAAAACGTCTGGCCAGGGCGGCGTCCTTTTCAAAGTATTTTTTGTACTCGCTCCAGGTGGTGGCGGCCAGGGTTCTTAGTTCGCCCCGGGCCAGGGCCGGTTTTAGGAGATTGGCCCCATCGCCCATACCCGGGCTATTGCCGGCCCCGATGAGGCTGTGGGCCTCGTCGATAAAAACGATGGTCGGGACGGGCGAGGCTTTGACCTCATCGATTACCCCTTTGAGCCTTCTTTCAAACTCGCCCTTGAGGCCGGCCCCGGCGGCCAAACGGCCCATATCTAAGCCAATCAAACGCACCTTCCGTAAGACCTCGGGCACGTCGTCTTGGGCTATTTTTAAGGCCAAGCCCTCGGCCAGGGCCGTTTTGCCCACCCCGGGATCGCCCACCAAGATGGGATTGTTTTTACGGCGCCTGGTCAGGATGTCGATGACTTGGCGAAGGGCCGGCCCGCGGGCGAAAACCGGATCAATTGAGCCGTTTTTGGCCTCCTGGGTAAAATCAATGGCGAATTGGGCCAAAAAACCCCCAGCCTGGCCGGGCCCGGCTGGCTTTGGCCTGGGAGAGCTTTCCTCCAGGCCGCCTTCCAATAAGGCCCGCAATTTTTCGGGCGAGATTTTGGCCAGTTCTTGAAAAAAGGGCATCAGGCTATAGCGTAAGGGGTTTGACAATAAGGCCAAAACCAAAAAGCCCACCTCAATTTGTCCGGCCTTTAGCTCTAAAGTAGTCAAGAGATAAGCCTCTTGAAGAAACTCAACCAAAAGAACGGAAAAGACCGGCCTTCCAGTATACTTTCCAGCCCTTTTTCGACCTTTTTCCAAAAGTTCTCTAACCTTATCGAGGTTTATCTCAAATTGAAGGCAGATGTCCTCAAAAGGCTTGGTTAACTGAATTTTTTCAAAAAAATCCTCAAGGCCTATTTCTTGGCCGCCCCGACTAAGACAGCTCTCGGCCGCCCCTTCCAAGCAGGAACGGGCCGTCTCATCTAGGGCGGCCACCAAGGAGCCCAGGTTCATGTTAAGCATGACTTTTAAGCACCATCTGCCTTGGCCAAGTCCCCTAACCTAGGGGCCTGGGCCAGGGGACTAGAGTTTTGGCTAGTGATAGTAAAGGCTATCGGTTTCCAAGAGGACCAGGCCGTCGCCGCCGTTACCTAGCCAAGTTGACCAGCCCAAACGGCACTGGGCCGATTGGCTGATGATTAGGGCCGGAATGTCTTGGGGCCTTAGGCGCAGTTCCAAATCGAAGCTTAGTTGCGAGCGCATGACAAAGCGAATCAGCGATTTGAGGCGGGGAAAGGTTTGACCGCAGGGCAGAAAGCCATTAAAGGCCAGCCAGTTTAGGTTTTCTATGACGATACGAAACTTGCCACTTTGATCGCATACCTGTTCTCCCAAAAGGCAATCGTCGGCCAAAGTACTGTTGGCCAGGCCCAGGGAGGATTTTTGATCGTCTGGGATGGGCACTTGGCGGCGCACGCACAAAATCAGGTGAACTTCTCGGTGGGAAAAGTAATGGCGTAAAATGCTCTCCAGAGATCCGGCCGATTCACCGCTAAAAGCGATTAGACCCATGTAAGCCATGAGCCTGACCGGATCTAGCTGGCCGTTTTCCCGCAAAGTCGGGTGACCCAAGCCCATGAAGCTAAAAAACCGATTGGAGAGACTATCGCTGGCCTGGGGCCTAAAACGTAGATGGTAGCGATACTTTAGCCAAGATTGGCAGAGTAAATCGACCAAATGGTGGTTAAAGATATCGAGAAAATCCCTTAAAAGGCATTTTTCGTCTTGATGCTGGGCCACGTACTCGGTGAAATAAGCCGGGATGGGCGATGCCGCTCCATGCAAGCCCATCAGGTTTAGGGTGATTAGGGTCCTAAGCCCGCTGTCGGTGTTTTCAAAATCCAGAGCGGCCAAGTCGTGGGGCGGAAAACTCAAAGACGGGTTAACCCGGTAGCGCGGGCTATTTTTTGAGCCAGAGCCAAAAAACGAGTTAATCAAGCTCTGACTAAGAGTGACGGCCTGGGCCAGGCTAAAACTGCCCGGGTTCTCGGTCAGGGCTTCTTTGAGCCGCCTGCCCTGCTCATCCAAAAACTGGTCTAAAGGCTCATCAGGCCTAATCGGGCTGGCCATTTGTAGGTTTCCCCGCCTTTTTCTTCGGTCACCCCTAGCTCATGAAAGCTATTGACCGTGGCGTACAAAGCCAAAAATTCATTGACTATCGAACCAAAAAGATACAGGTCGCCCTCACCGTTAAAGGCTTCCAGGTTTAAGGTCAGCGTGGTTTTGGAACCCCTAAGCGGCAAGCCCTGGTAGACCCGGTCAGTGGAAAAGGAAGTCACCGCCACCAAGCCATTAAGGGTCCGTTCCAAGGCCCGGGCCCGGGTCTTGTCATGAAGAGCCCTAAAATCATAGGCCGAAATCACGGTTTTCAAAGCCTGTATGTCAATTAGGGGAATGTAATTTAAAGACATGTTGGAAATAAGCCGCCAGAGTAAGTCGCTTTCCAGGGGCGGGGCGTAGGAACCGCTGACCGGGGTAATGTTGGAAAAGCTGACCTGCTCGGGGCTATTGTCCGAGGGCCGACAAATATCGCCCATTTCCAGCTTTTGGGCCAACAAGCGATTGGTGACCGTCAATTCCAAACTAACCGTTTCCCTAAGCGGGGCGCCCCGGTCCAGGTGGACCACGGAAATGAAGGTCTCGGTGGCTTGATCGTGAACCGAGGGCTTAAGTCTGAGTCGATAAAAAGCCGAGGCCGAACCCGGAGCTTGGCCGTGCTCAAAGGATTCAAAGGGTAAATAATCGACTTCTTTTTTAGCTTCGTGGAGCCAACTACTGACCTTATCAACGTTATAAACGGCGTAATGGTAAGGATTGCGGGGATCGGGGACGACCCGGTACTCGGTTTGACGATGATCCATTAAGATGGGCGTGGCGTCCAGGGGAAAGAGATTAACCACCGGGGTACAAAATAACTTAATATTATCTTTTTTAATTATTTCAGCTTGCTCAGGCCTTTCTTTTAAACTAAAAAGTAACTTAAATGACTTAATATCTTTATATTTTTCGGGAATTTTTTTATTTAATTCCCCCAAACCGCTTAGCTCAACAAAGAGAAATTTTTCCGGAAAGCAGAAATATTCCTGCATCAGGCGATAACCGGAAAAGGTGTTGGCCGGGTAGAGATACATGGCCTCGGATTCTTTAAAACCCACCGGGCTTAAGGCCTCAGGCCCCAAGGTCAGGAAAGTTTTCTCCTGGCCCTGGGCCTCCTCAAAGCTGGCTTGGATTTGGGTGACTTTTTTTAAAAAAATGAAATACAAAATCGTGCTTAGGCTGGCTTCTCCGGCCAGAAAAAACCTAAGCTTATCCAGACTAAAGTTTGACAAGGGCAGGCCAAGGGTTTCAAAACTTAGGCCCAAGACCGGCCGCCCGGAATCCTCCCTAAACTCCAAGTCAACTAGCTTTAATGGGGCCACCTCCACCCCGTAAACGGTCTGAAAGGTGCAGGCCAGACCCTCAACGGTTTTTGAACTAACCTTGGTGCCCTTGGGGATATTTAAGTTTGAGCTCAAACTGGTGGCTGGCTGGTATTGCAAAATACTGGCCGAAGGCACGGGACGCAAATAGTTTGGCCAAAGTAGGTTAAAAAGGGCGTGGGTGATTTCCGGCAGCTCATCGTCTAACTTTTGCCTAAGCCGGCCGCTCAAAAAAGCGAAACCCTCCAAAAGCCGCTCCACGTCCGGATCCCTTCCGGGCGTGGCCAAAAACGGGGCCAAACCGGGATTGCGCCTGGAAAACTCGGCTCCCAGTTCCCTCAAAGCCACCAATTCGTCCTGATAATACTTGTTAAAACTCATTTTCCCGATAAAAGCCCCTGAAAAAGCCCCAAATACTGGCCTTTTTTTTAATTTATTGCCCCAGGCTCCAGCCAAAAAACATAAAAAATGGGAAAAAATTATCTGGGCCTTTAACTGGCTAGGGCTTAAACTTCAAGTTGTCTAAGCTAAAGGCCCAACGCCAAGGTGACAGCTCCCCGTTCTCGGAGACCTTTTGCCCCGAGATGGCAAAGACCAAGGTCATGGGCCCCTGGCTTTCCCGCAAGGCCTCCACCCTAACCTTGGTCAGCCTGGGCTCGTAACGCTCGATGCCCTCGGCCATGACCCGACAACATTCACTCAAAAGCTCGCTTTTGGAGAGCCCCAGATGGTTTAAGTCGGGCAGCCCATAGTCAGGCAGGGTCTGAACGGCCCCCTGCCTGGTGGTCAATAACCTTAGCAGATGGTTTCGTATGGAATCGTTTTCCTCCAAGGCCTGGGCCTGGGAGCCCATGGTTAACCTTTCAAAAAGGGAGCCGCCCATTTACTTAGTCCATGTCCAAAGCCAGAGTTAACTTAGTTAGTTCTAAAACTAACTAAGTTAACTTGGGCTGGCCCTTACTCCTTGTCGAGTTTACCGACCAGAGACAGGGTGAAGTAGGCGCCCATGTATTTGAAGTGGGGCCGCACGGAAATGGTCACCCGGTACCAACCCGGATCGCCCTCAACCTCATCAACGGTTATCTGGGAACTCCTTAGGGGCCGCCGGCTACGGGTATCGGAGCTGGGGTTTTCCTGATCGGCCACGTATTGGCGGATCCAGAGATTAAGCTCCCTTTCCAAGTCAGTGCGCTCTTTCCAGGAGCCGATGTTTTCCCGTTGCAAGACCTTGATGTAATGGGCCAAGCGGGAAATGATAAACATGTAAGGCAGCTGGGTGGACAGGCGATAATTTAGTTCAGCCTCTTTGCCTTCGGGCGAAGAGCCAAAAAACTTGGCTTTTTGGCAAGAACTGGCTGAGAAAAAAGCGGCGTTATCGCTGCCTTTGCGCATGGTTAGGGCGATAAAACCCTGCTCGGCCAGTTCGTATTCCCTTCGATCGGAAATCAAGACCTCGGTGGGGATCTTCATCTCAATATCGCCCATGCTCTCGTAAAGGTGCACGGGCAGATTTTCGACCGCCCCGCCGGACTTGGGGCCAATGATGTTTGGGCACCAGCGGTATTTAGCGAAACTGTCGGTTAGGCGCGAGGCCAAGGCAAAGGCGGTATTGCCCCACAAAAAACTGTCGTGACTGTTGTCCACGTTTTCTTTGTAAACAAAGGCCTTGACCGGGTTATCCTCGGGATCGTAGGGCTGCCTAAGTAAAAACCTGGGCAGGGTCAAGCCCACGTATCTGGAGTCCTCGGACTCCCTAAAGCTTTGCCATTTGGCGTAGCGCGGGCCGCTAAAAATGTCCTGGAGATCCTTTAGGGCCGGCAAGCGCTCAAAGCTGTTTAGGCCAAAAAAGGAGGGTTCGGCGGCGGCGATGAAAGGGGCGTGGGCGATGGCCGCTAGGCTAGCCAGAGACTGTAGTAGCCTGATATCCATGGCCGTGGGCCCAAAGAAATAGTTACCGATCATGGCCCCGACCGGTTTGCCGCCAAACTGACCGTACTCGGCCGTATAGATGAGCTTATACAGACTCGATTGGGCCATTTCCGAGGCGTCCAAAAAATCATCCAAAAGCTCGTCTTTGGTCAGATTGATGATCTCAACTTCGATGTTTTCCCGAAAATCAGATCGATCGATTAAGAGTTTTAAGCCTAACCAGGCCGATTCCAGGGCCTGAAAATCTTGATGGTGCAGGATCTCGTCAATTTGCCGGCCCATACGGTAATCGATTTCAGCGATCATCCTGTCTACGGTGGTTTTTTTGACCTTTTCGTGCTGATAATCCGGTTTGAGCATCTCGGAAATGAAAGAACTGATGCCCAAACGGGCCGCTTCATAGCCCTCGTCATTGGGAGTCAGGTTGGTTTCCTTGATGATGGCCTCTAACAAATTTGGGGCCGGGAGGGACTCCCCGAGCGCCGCTTGCTGTTGCCGTTGGGACATATAAAATCTTCCCTCCTATGTCGAGAGATAGCCGCCGCTTCCGAGCCCTGAGCCTTGGTTCCAAGCGGGAAAGTTTTAAAAGCTGGTGAGTTATGAATCTTGGCCGTTTCCGTCTTTGGGCTCATTGGTCAAAGCCAATTCCTTAATGACCTTGTCGCGCTGAGCCGGATCGCTCAGGCTCTCTTCGATGGCCTTACGGAAGGCCGGCATGTTACCCAAGGGGCCTTTGAGCGAAACCAGGGCCTCCCTAAGCTCCAGGAGCTTATTTAACTCAGGCACCTGACGGGCCAGGCCCTCGGGGCTAAAATCCCTAAGGTTATTGAAAGACAGACTGACCGGCAAGTCATTGCTGCCAGCCTCATCGCTCAAACGATTGGGCACGTTGATGGTCAGCTTCAAGTTTTGCTTGGCCACCACGTCCTCGAAATTGTTCTTGTTGATATTGATGGGCTTGCGGTCAATTAGCCTTCTGGGGTCGTGGCCGCGCAGAAAGTCACCCAGGACCATGACCTTTAAGGGCAGTTCGATTTCCTCTTGGGCGCCCCCGGTAGCCGGCTTAAAGGTGACGTTAATGCGCTCTTTGGGCGCGATGGAAGATTCCTTGGCCATGAATTTTTTCCTCCCTTGAGGCTTAGAGATAAATTTTAAAAGATGGCTAGAGTTAGATGACTAACCTTGAGGCTTAGAGATAAATTTTAAAAAATGGCTATAGTTAGATGACTAACCTTGAGTCTTAGAGATAAATTTTAAAAAATGGCTAGAGTTAGATGACTAACCTTGATTCTTAGAGATAAATTTTAAAAGATGGCTAGAGTTAGATGACTGACCTTGAGGCCTAGAGATAAATTTTAAAAAATAGCTAGAGTTGGATGACTAATGAGCCAAAAAAAGCAAAAACTTATGAGCTTATTTAAATTTTTGAGTTTTTATATGATTTTACGGAGTTTTATGATTGATTAAGACATAATTTTAAAAGTCGATTGATTGTTTAATTTTTTGAATAATTGATATTTTGATTTTTTTTCTAAAAAGCCTGTAAAGCCGTTTCCAGGTTAAACCAATAAAGCTTTTGCCTAACCATAACCGGGACTTCCTGCTTGAGAAAGGTATAAACGTAGACGATTAAGGTCAAGATATCGGCAGTTAGCTCTGGTTCCCACTCCAAAAGGCCCCAGGACTCTAGGTTATCAAACAAATCACCCAAAAGGTTACCGGCGGCCTCGGGGCGACCGGCCCCCAGGCAGTACCTTGCCACCAGTAAGCCCTGCTTAATCGAGGCTCTGCTTTTGGTGGCTAGTTGTGGCCCGACCCGCTTAAGTCCGGCCTCAAAATCCCCGTCGCGCCACAAATCCAGAGCTTGTTTGAGGATAAGCTCCTGGTCTTCCGAGCCTTCCTTTGGGGGGGAGCTGACTTTGACGGCCCCGGCCAAGCGGCCCAGGGTGCCGTCATCCATGGTATCCAAGGAGGCCAGCCAATGAAGGGTCTTGGGCGAAGCGAAGGGGCTTTTGTCAAAATATTTGTAGTCAATAAGCTCCGGAAACTCCCTTATAAAAAGGCCCAAGGTCAGGCGCAGGATATTTAAGGCCTCCCGGGCCTTGAGGCCTTCCAGGCATTTATCGACCAGGTAATGGCCGTCAAACCAGAAAGGCATTTTTGAGGCCGATCGTTCCAGTCGCGGTAAAATCTCGGCCAATCGCCCGGCCTCCACGGCCGCCGTGTAGCTGGCCACCAGGTCACTGGGCACGGGCCGGAGCTGGGTGATTAAATCAGGGTCGGCCTGGGGCAACTGGCTAATGGTGCTCCACAATGAAGTTCTGTGCAGTAAATAGACCCGCCAATCCAGAATGTTTCGCCCAGCTAAATGGGCGGCCAGGAGCTGGGCTTGTTCCTTAATGGCCCTAAAAACTTGGGGCAGTTGATTGGCGGCTATTTGACCATCGGAACTGACTTGAAGCTCAAAGGGCTGGGCCGGTATGGCCCTATTTGCTGGGCTTGGGCTGGTCAAAATGGCCGTGGCCAAAGCCGCTTCAAAGTCCGGGGCTGGAGGAACCGACTCTTGTGGAGGCTTTAGATTTTTAAGCCCCTTAAGCACCCCGGCAAAGGACGGGCTGATCTCATTAAGTTTTTGGTCCAGAATTTTTTGCAAGGCCTCTAAGGCCTTTTTAAGCTTTTGGGCGATCTGGTCCTCATCTTTGGGAAAGGCCGTACCGGCGACGATCATTTCCAGTTTTCCGGCCAGCCAGGCCAGCGGGGCGGCCCGCCTCTGGGGCCTTTTTAGGCTGGGATGAAGCTGGTCCCAAAAATTTTCCAAAACCGCCTTTAAAACCTCCAAAGCCGCCACCAAGGAGCTTAAACCATGCTTTTCATAAACAGCCCTAAGCCCATAGCAAAGAACCCAGAGGTCCTTACTTTGCTCGGTTAAAAAAGCGTTGGAGCGCTCTAAAACCAGCTGCCAATTGGTCCCATTGTTTTCATGCAAAGAGGAGCTTTTATCAACCTCGTCTTTGATAAACTCAAATTCCGGGCTAAAGGTGGCTTCTACCCCGCAAGCCGGCCCGCGACCATCTCCGATTGGTTCTGCCCACTTATAAATAAAATCATAGTCACAGGTTTGTTCCTCAAGCATGTTAATTCCTAAGCCATAACTCACAAAATCTACAAATACAAATATTTATATGGATATTTACAAAATTACATAAAAACTTGTATCTGTAAAAAGTGAATTAATCGCTTTCCGCGGCGGTAGGTTCCTGGAGAGAAAACGGTTGGTTCTTGGTGTTGTTTCGACTTTACTACCCAGTTATTAAGAACTTATTAAGTTTAAATCACTGAAAAGCAAAACCTTGTTTTTTCGAGAGGAAGTCAAGGGGCTAAAGCAAGTTAGCTTTGAGCGTGGGCAAGTTTAAAGCGGACAATGAGAAAAATAAGGCCCTACTTGGCGAGGCTTTCCCGGGCCCTTTAAAAAAAACAAAATGGCTTAGCTCATAGGCCCTCCCTTGGCCATTTGGCCCCCAAATGGCGGCCATTTGGGCCTTTATTGGCCGGCTTTAAATTTTATTGAGTTTTTAGGTTTTTAAGTTATAAAAAATCTGGACCAGACCATTTAATTGACCAGAACCGGGCCCAACCGCCCAGATCGGCTCCCAGGTGACTGGGTAGGGGCCGGATTCAAGCGGTTACCTGGCCTTCTGACCGAGACAATTTAACCGTGATGAATCCACTGCCTTTATACTTTATTCCAAAATCATGAAATACTTTATATTAAAACTTTTTCAAGAAGTCAAGTATTTTTTAAACACCATAATCTTATATATTGACAACTAAGATCGGCTAGTTAAAAAATATCACCCCATTTCTTGAATTAGCTAGATTAGTATGGATCCCCTCCCGGAAAAATCACAAAATATTACTTATTGTCAAAAAATTTTTGACAAAAATGCGGCTTTATAAAGTTTTACCAAGGGGCTTTGGGGGCTCTGGGCAAATTTTTTTGTCAGCTTTCTTGGAATAATTTTTCAAAGGGCCGGCCTTGACTTTTGGCTAAATTTAGGCTTTTCGGGCTTTGACTTTGGCTCAGGCGGCTAGAAATACCTTGACAAAACTCTTAAAAAAGCCTATTTTGAATTTATACACATTTAATGGTTAGTTTCCTCCAGAGGCCTTTTTTATATTTTTTTTACGGGGCATCAATATGACCATTCCAGAATATATCTCGGTCAGGCAAGCCGCCGAAAAATGGCAGCTCAGCCCGCGGCAAGTTCAATGGCTTTGTAAGTCAGAAATGATTCCAGGCCTAATACGTTTTGGCCGAAGCTGGGCCATTCCCCAGACGGCCCCCAAACCGACTGGCCCGGCCCAAGAAAAACTTAGGCCAAAAAGCCAAAAGGCCCTGGCCGGCCTGGCCGACCAGGGCGCCCTAGATAATGTCCCGGAAATAGTTGTCAGCAATTCTTTTGACTCAAAAGTCATTGAGCATAAAAAAGCCGATTACAGCTTCACCTTGTTTGAAACCACCTATCGGCAAAGGACCGGGGAACTTTTTAAGCCAGAAGATTATCTTTCCTTTGGCCTAGTCAACCAGGAGGGCTTTTTGACCCAGGCCGGCTCGCTTATGGCCGACCAGCGCCTCAGCTATAACTCAAGGCTATTTTGCACCAGGTGGAACGGTCTGGTTAAGGGATCGGTTTTTGACGACGCCCTTGATGACAAAGAATATGAGGGCGGCCTAATTTATCTGCTCAATAACGGCCAAGACTTTGTTAAAAACAATACAAAAGTCCGCTTTAAGAAAGAAGCCCGGTCTCGAGTGGATAAACCCGACTACGCCGAAAGGGCCGTGACCGAGGCCCTGGTCAACGCCCTTATCCACCGCGATTATTGGTTTATGGGCTGTGAAATTCATATCGATATTTTCGACAATCGGCTAGCCATCACCTCGCCGGGTGGCCGGCCCGGCCCTCAGGGCCCGCTCAAGGCCATCCCGGGCCCAGACTTGGAGTTCCTAAGCCCCTGGCCCCGCAATCCGGTCATCGCCAAATTGTTTCAGAAAATGAAATACGCCCAAGGCCAAGGGACTGGCTTACCAAAAATCATCGAGGAGACCAAAAAGCTGCCAGACTACCACCAGGGCTACTTGCCCGAGTTCCTGGTCACCGAATCGTCCTTCATGGTCGTCTTGAAAAACCTAAATTATGAAAAAAAAGCTAAAGGCCGGCCTGGGGCAAAAAGCCAAGGACCTGTTAGGTAACGGCCAGAGAACCGAGCCCAGCTGGGCGGCCAGCTGGGCTCGGGCTGTGGGCCCGGGCGGCTGGAGATATGAGATATTTGCCCAATATGGCTTAGGGTGGTATGATAAGGAGGTTAGATAATCCGGGACTGGGTTTTATTGACCAAGTGGTCCGGGAGTGAAAAACTTGGCTTTGGGCCCCCTTGGCTTTGGGTTGACCATTTTGGGGGACTGGAAGGGAGTTTTTCTCCATTTCTGAGGTTAGCTTCAATGCCCATCTATGAATTTAAATGCCAAGACTGCGGTCGGGATTTTGAAGAACTGGTCATAAGTCGATCGGAAAAAATCATCTGCCCGGCTTGCGGTCAAGCCAATTGTGAAAAACATCTCTCCAGTTTCCGCTGCGGGCCCTCTGGTGGTTCCCTGGACCTGGCTGGCGGCTCATCGTCATCTTCCTCATCATGCGGTTCATGCACCGCTTCGTCGTGCGCGGGTTGTGGCTCAGTTTAAAAACATGCGGAACATTAGGGTTGGGGCTAGGGGTAGCCATTTGTCAAAAATCCAGTCGGAACTGGTAATTGATCAGCTAAGGTCCCTTTACTCCAATATCGATTTCTCCTTCGTGCCCATCAAAACCCAAGGCGATAACTTGGCAGCTCAGCCGACCTTTGAGTTGGGAGTTAAGGGCTTGTTTGTCAAAGAAATCGAAATGGCCCTCCAAAAAAAGCAAATTGATCTGGCCGTCCATAGCGCCAAGGACTTGGCTTCGGACCTGCCCGAAGATCTGGTGGTTTGTCCGGCCCTGGCTAGGGCCGAACCATGGGACGTCTTGGTCACGGTCACCAAGCTGAATTTTAACTTACTGGCCAAAAGATCAACCATAGGAACGTCTAGTTTACGAAGACAGGCTTTTCTCAATGTTTACCGGCCCGATCTGATACTTAAGCCCCTTCGAGGCAACGTCGGCACCAGGCTTAGGGCGGTGGGCACTCAATTTACCGGGGTCATTTTGGCCCAGGCCGCCCTTTCCAGGCTAAATGCCAATCTGGGTAATTTAAAAACCGAAGTTTTGCCCAAGACCATCCTGCCGCCGGCCCCGGGTCAAGGCCAACTGGCCTTTGAGTATCGCCGCTCGGATCATTTCATGGAGGAATTCCTCAAACCCTTATATCATCTCCCCTCGGCTTTGGCCTTTTACGCCGAAAGGGCCTTTGTCCGGGAACTGGGTATAGGCTGCTCCGAAGCCATCTCGGCCCTGGCTAACTTTGATTCCTCGGGCGAGTTACGTCTTGAGGCGGCCAAGATAATTAACGGTCAAGTCATTAAGGTCGAAAAATCAATCACCATCCCCTTGACCGTTCAGCTAATTAAAAATGGCCGGGTCAATTGGGGCAAAAAAGACATCGGGCCAGCCGAATTTGCCCAGGCTGAAAATTTAGGCAAAATGGTCGCCTCAAGTTTGAAAGCCAGAAAATCCTAGGCCTGATTTACTTTGAGTAAAATTTCATGGCCATTAAATTTGGCCAAAAGGCTTAAGGCCAAAGCCTGGGGCTTTGGCCTTAAGCCCTTAAGTTTTTGGCTTGGTTTTTTTTGACCAAACAATACCATGACAGGCCTTTGGGCCGAGCCTGGACTTTGATGTCCCAACCGGGGCCGAAGTCTTTTTTTTGCTCTAAATTTTGAGACCGAGGCGGCTTTTTTAGGGACCGGGAAAGGGGCTAGGTCTGAGTTTTTTGGCAGTTTTTTGGGGAATGTTTTGAGAGTTGATGGATTTAAATAAGTTAAGATATTTGCGAAAAGTAATTATTAAAGGAAATTAAATAGCCCCCCTCAAGGGTTTTGGAGGCCTAGGCAATTGAGTATTGAAAGAAATGAAAGAAAGGGCCCTGGGGCTTTGCCGGCCAAGGTCTATTTGGTTGGGGCCGGGCCGGGCGATCCGGGCCTTTTAACCTTAAGGGGAGCCGAAGTTTTGGGCCGGGCCCAGGTGGTGGTTTATGACTATTTGGCCTCGCCGGAGCTTTTACATTTAGCCCCCAAAGGGGCCAGGAAAATTTACGCCGGGAAGAGCGGCCGCCATCACACCTTAAAGCAAGGGGAAATCAATAGGCTATTGGTAGAGGAGGCCTGGAAGGGCCAGACGGTGGTCAGACTTAAGGGCGGGGATCCCTATGTCTTTGGCCGAGGGGCCGAGGAGGCCTTGGAACTTTTTGAGGCCGGGGTACCCTTTGAGGTGGTGCCCGGGGTGAGCTCGGTCATCGCCGCCGCTGGGGCGGCCGGCATACCCTTAACCCATCGGGATATGGGCTCACAGATTGGCATTTTGACTGGGCATGAAAAGGCCGGCAAGGGCTATTCGGCCCTGGATTTTGAGGCCCTGGTTAAGCTGGGCACCTTGGCCGTGGTCATGGGCCTGGAAAATTTAAGTATGATTTTAGAAAATTTAATCGGAGCTGGCCAGGATCCCCAGACCCCGGCCGCCTTAATCGAATGGGGGGCCACGGCCCGGCAAAAGGTGGCCGTGGGCAGATTAGAGGGGCTTTTTGATGAAGTCAAGAGATTGGGCCTTAATAGTCCGGCCCTTTTGGTGGTGGGCCAGGTGGTCAGTTTAAGGGATAAGCTGAACTGGTTTGAAAAAAGGGCCCTTTTTGGCAAAAGAATACTGGTCACCAGGACTAGGCAGCAGGCCGGCCGATTGTCGGCGGCTTTAAGGGATCTGGGGGCCGAGGTAGTGGAAAGACCCTCAATTGAGATTAAGGCCCTTTGGCCTAATTTGGAGCTGGACCAGGCTCTAAATAATCTAGCCAGGTACCGCTATTTAATCTTTACTTCGCCAAACGGAGTCAACCTTTTCATGAAGGCCCTTTTTGAAGCCAAGCTCGATAGCCGGGCCCTTCACGCCCTGTCCATTGCCGCCATTGGGCCGGGCACGGCCGAGGCCTTGGGCACTTTTGGTTTGGTGGCCGATCTGATGCCCTGCCGCTATGTGGCCGAGGGCTTGGTCAAGCTTTTTGAAGATCTGCCCCTGGGCCCGGTTCTGTTACCCCGGGCCAAGGAGGCCCGAGAGGCCTTGGTTTTGGGGCTAAGTAATTTAGGCTTTGAAATAGATCTAATCCCCTTATATGAGACCCTTATAGCCGATTGGTCAGGATTTGAAAATTTAAGTTTTATTGGATATAATAAACAGTTAACCGGAGACCAAAAAACTTCCTTTTACCAACGGCCCCTAGACTTAGCCACCCTGACCAGCGCCAGCACGGCCCAGGGGCTGTCTAATTACATTGGCCCGGAAAATCGCCCCCTGGTCAAGGTGGCCTCCATTGGGCCGATCACCACCAAAGCCGCCCAGGAGCTGGGCTTTAAGGTGGTGGCCGAGGCCAAAAGCGCCACCATTGATTCTTTGGTGGCGGCGGTGACCGAGTTTTTGACCCAAGGGGCCGAAACTAAGGGGCCGAAACTTGACTTTTAACCATTAAACCTGGCCCCAAAGTAGCCGGCCAGACCTGGAAAGCTTGGCCCTTGGGCCAAGGCTTTGATTTATTGACATGACCTTTATTCATAAACCCAGGCTCGATTTAAAGGGCCTATTAAACCAGTCCCAGTATGAAGCGGCCACGCACATGGAGGGACCGCTTTTGATCGTGGCCGGGGCCGGGAGCGGTAAGACCAGGACCCTAGTCTATCGGGTGGCTTGGTTAATCGACCAGGGCATCGCCCCCTCATCGATTTTACTTTTAACCTTTACCCGTAAAGCCGCCGAGGAGATGTTAAGCCGCTGCGAAGATATTTTGGGCGGCATGGAGGGCCGGGTGGCCGGGGGCACCTTTCACGCCCTGGCCAATTCCATTTTGCGGGTCTACGCCCCTAAGCTGGGCTTTTCCAACCGTTTCGTCATCATGGATAGGGACGATTCCGTAAGCTTATTGGGCAAAATCAGAAGCGAAGAACACACCGCCTCTAGGAACGCCAAGTTTCCCAAACGCGACACCATTCAAAATATTTTTAGCCAAACCGTTAACAAAGATTTAACGGTCAGCCAAGTACTTAAAAAATCATATCCCCATTTACAGGATTTTACCCCTGGCCTGGAGAGAATTTTTACCGCCTACGGGACTCAAAAAGCCCAAAGAAACCTCATGGACTTTGACGATCTGCTTTTTTACTTTGAAAAATTACTGATCCAAAATGAAGAGGTTAAAAATGAAATCGCCGCCCGTTACGATTACATTTTGGTCGATGAATATCAGGACACCAACGCCATTCAGGCCAGAATAACCGCCTTTTTGGGCTTGGGCCATAAAAACGTCACGGCCGTGGGCGACGAGGCCCAGTCGATTTATTCCTTTAGGGGGGCTAACTTTCGAAACATCATTGATTTTCCCAATATCTACCAGGGCACCAAAATTCTAACCCTGGAAGAAAATTACCGAAGCCACCCGCAAATTTTATACGTGGCCAATCATTTGTTGGGCCAAGCCCAGGAGCGTTTTGAAAAAGTTCTACGGCCAACCAGGACCGACGGCCCCTTGGTCAAAATAATCACCCTGGCCGATCTCCATCAAGAAGCCATCAGGGTGGCTGACTTGATCGAGGCTGATCTGGAGAGCGGCTTAAGTTTACCGGATATGGCCGTGCTTTTTAGGGCCAGTTCTCACTCCTTTGAGCTTGAAGCCGAGCTGGTCAGACGCCGCCTCCCCTATACCAAATTTGGCGGCCGCAAATTTTTGGAATCAGCCCACACCAAGGATTTTCTCTCATATTTGCGCCTTTCGGTTAACCCCTTTGATGAAATTAGCCTAAGGCGGGTACTCATTCACGTTCACGGTTTGGGGCCCAAAAGCCTTGACTCGATAGTCAACTGGGCTTTGGCCAACCCCGATTATATGGGCCTTTTGGACCAAGCCAAGCTTACTAGGAGCGCTTCCAAGGAAGGCCTAACTGAGCTTAAAGATCTCTTGGTGGCCATAAGCCAAAAGGATCTTGGGCCCAAGGAAGTGACCGAACTGGTTTTTAAATATTATTCAGCCAAGCTCCCGGAACTCTACCCAGACGATCACCCGGATCGCTTGATGGATTTGAAAGAATTTAAGCCCATGGCCGAAAGGGCCACTAGTTTAGTGGCCTTTTTGGACGATTTGACCCTGGATCCGCCCAATAATTTAAGCGTGGGCCAAGGCCACGAGAGAAACGATCTGACCTTATCCACCGTACATTCGGCCAAGGGCCTGGAGTGGCCCCGGGTCTATTTGATCTCAGCCGTGGAGGGGCGTTTTCCCTCCTCTTACGCCAAGGCCACGGAAACCGAAGAAGAACTTCGGCTCATGTACGTGGCCGTGACCAGGGCCCAAGACCGTTTGGTCATCACCATGCCCCTGTGGTGCCCTTCCTGGGGGGCCTCCAATAACGGCCCGACCAGATTTCTGGCCAAAATTGACCATGACTTGGTTGAGCTTATCCATGACAGTGACAACCATGACGGGGATTTTTTTGAGGAAACCAGTCAAGTCATTCATAGCGCCCACCAGGTGAAAAAACGGCCCATCGCCAATCCCAGAGGCGGCAGTCAGTTTTTTGATGATGATGAGGACCAAAGCGATATTTTCGCCAACGACGACGGCTCGCAAATCGATGAGTTTTTAAGCCAGGACCATGGATCGCAAATCTTTGACGAAGCTGAAGATTCGGCCAAAAAGGCCCAGAAAAAAAGCCCCGCTAGGCCCAAACCCCATAAGGGCCAGGTTCTTTTGGAACTAAGCCTCGGGCAAAAGGTCATTCATCCCGGCTTTGGCCTGGGCCAGGTCAAGGCGGTGAGCGGCGGCACGGCCATCATAGATTTTGAGCAATATGGCGAGAAAAAAGTCATGATTCGCTACTCCAAACTTACGGCCCCCTAAGGCCAAAAAAAACTCAGCTGGGGCCCCAGCTGGGCTTTGGGCTGACCACCATAAGCGGGGCTGGTCTGGAAATTTTGGCCCACAAATAGCGCTTAGGGCCGGGCCAGCTTAAAGTAAGCCCAAAATTCGTTTACTTTTTTGGTCTTTGTGGCTACAATTTGTTGTCAGCGCCGCTCCCCCCCTGGTTTAAAAAAAGTTTTTTTTCTGACTTGAACGGGGCCATGGGCCCCATGATCAGGACGGTTGGACCAGGGCTAACTTTGCTTAGCCCTATCAATGAAATTTATCATGTTTTAGCGATATTAAGTAGTTACGTTATTGATAAAAGAGTTTAAACAAGACCACTAAGTGATGAATCATTGATTGGAAAAACTTTTTGTTGTAATGGCTAGGGCTATATTATAATATATTTTAGTCCATAAACTGTTAACAGCTTTGACTAAATTTTTGGGCCAGGTCTCTGGGCCAGGGGCCAGATCTCTGGGCCCAGGGGCGCCCTTTTTTCGCGGAAATAAAGTTTTTTTATGGAAGACACCGTCGTCTCAGACCATTATGGAAAAAATATCGCCAAGCTTTTTGACTTGCAAAAGTTTGGCATGAAGTTTGGCCTTGATTCCATGAATCAAATCTTGGAGAACTTGGGGCGGCCCCATGAGGGACTCAAGTTTGTCCACCTGGCCGGAACCAATGGCAAAGGCTCCACGGCGGCCATGCTGGCCGAGGGCTTAAGGCGGCAGGGCTTAAAGACCGGCCTTTACACTTCTCCTCATTTAATCACCTTTCGGGAGAGGATCCAAATAAACGGGCAGTTTATTGGCCAAGGCGAGGTGATTGAGCTGGTCAATCAAGTTTGGCCGGCTACCGATCCGGCCAGTCCCCCGACTTTTTTTGAGTTTGTCACGGCCATGGCCTTTTTGTATTTTAAGCAAAAGGGCGTGGATTTGGCCGTGATCGAAACGGGCTTGGGCGGCCGGCTAGATTCCACCAACGTCATTAGGCCCCTTTTGTCGGCCATAACCAACGTAAGTTTGGAGCATACCGACCATCTGGGCACGACCATTGAGGAGATTACCTTCGAAAAGGCTGGGGTGATTAAGAGAGCGGTGCCTTTCGTGGGGGGCCGCTATACGGAAAAAGTCTCTAAGCTTATCTTGGAAAAAAGCCAAGAAATGAACTGCCCCTCGGTTATGATTTTAGGCCGAGATTATCAGGTCAAAATCGCCCCCGAGCAAGCCGGGGCGGCTTTTGGACTGGGAGGGGCCGCCCAGACTATAGATTATATTGGGCCAAAGTGGCAGCTTAGCGGCCTTCCCTTGGCCTTGACCGGACCCTACCAGGCCGATAACGGGGCCATGGCCCTGGCCATGGCCGAGACCTTGGCCGGTTTGGAGGACTTGGGCTTTGAGCTTAAGCCGGAAATAATTTCTAGGGGCCTAAGCTCGGTTAAGTGGCCGGGCCGGGCCGAGGTCTTCGCCGCCGGGACTTGGCCCGCGGAGAAGAATTCAGCCGCCCCCTTGATTTTGGACGGGGCCCACAATCCGGCCGGGGCCTTGGCCTTAACCAGTTTGTTAAAAACGGCCCCCAGAAAAAAACTTCACCTGGTGGTCGGGGTCATGGCCGACAAGGACATCGCCGGGGTCTTGGCTCCGGTCTTGGAACTGGCCGATTGTTTGTATTTAACCAGGCCGGCTTACCATAGGGCCGCTGACCCAGAATTACTTTTGTCGAGATTAACCAAGGCCTTGGGTCAGCCCAAATGCCCCTATAGTCTCCATCCGACCATCCCCCAGGCCCTGGCCGCGGCCGCCCAGGCGGCCAGCCCAGAAGATTTGGTCGTGGTCAGCGGCTCGCTTTTTACCGTGGGGGAAACCAGGGCCTACCTGACCGGGGCCCCGGCCGTGGAGTCCAATTGAACCAAGATACTAGACATAGCTTAAGTCAGACCAGCCCTGGGGGCCTTTTGGGGCCCTGGAGGCTGGGCTTTGGCTTGGGCCTGGCTAGCGGTAAATTTTGGGGAAAATTTTGGGGTAAATTTGGGGTGATTTTGGCGGCCATTTTGTTTTTGGCCCTGGAGCTCTTTGCCGAGCCGGGCTGGGCCCAGGCCTTAAACCGAAGCGGCTTGGGCACCAATTTAACCGAGGCCTTGCGGGCCCCGGAAACCGGCTTTGTTTTGGAAGACCCGAGGACCGAGGGCGATCTCTTTGCCCCCTGGCCCGAGGATCGGGAGTACCCGGGGCCCTTTCCCGAGGAGGCCTTTCCCAGGGCTTACCAGCCCCTAAGCCGGGAAGAAGAAGCCCGGCTCTATCAAGTCGAGGCCCAGGAGCTACCCCAGACCAGTAACCGGGTCAGGATGGTGGTTTCTCAAAACGGCCCCGAGGTTGTCATCGAGGCCGACGAGATGCGCTATGATGAGCTGTCCGGGCGGCTTGATTTCATCGGCCAGGTCTTAATTACCCGGGAGGCCGAACAAATTTCAGCCAACCGGGCCCTTTGGCACGAGCCAACCCAGACAGTCGAGGTCAGCGGGGCGGTCAAGATGCGCACCCCGGATTTTTCGGCCACGGCGGCTCGGGCGGCCGTCAATATGGATCTTAAACTGGCCAAGCTCTATGACGGCAAGGCTTTTTTTCCCCAGGGGCATTATTACGTTCAAGGCGACGTCATTGAAAGACAAGGCGAGGAAGCTTTTTACGTTAACGAAGCCGTTTTTACCACCTGCGATGGGCCGGATCCCTCCTGGCGCTTACTGGCCAAAGATTTGATGATTAACCGCGGGGGCCTAGCCACGGCCACCGGGGTGACCTTGGAAAACAAGTGGTTTAACTTATTTTACGCCCCCTACTTCGCCGTGCCCATTAAAGGCGAGAGACAGACCGGCTTTTTGATGCCCACGGTCGAATACTCCAAAAGGGATGGCTTTTTTCTGGCCACGCCCTTTTTCTGGGAACTGGCCGAAGATTACGATCTGACCATTACCCCGGTTTGGCGCTCCCATAGGGGCCTGGCCGTGACCTTGGAGGGCCGCTACAATCTAAGCGCCGGTCAAGGCATCTGGCTGGTCACGGCTCTCAAAGATAAGCAAAATAACCTTTACTCGTATCGCTCCGAGGGCCGTCAAGAGAAAAACGTCAGAAACTTGTATTGGCTAAGAACCCAAAACGCTTGGAACTACTCTGGCTGGAACATCAATCTAGACCTTGACCTGGTTTCTGACCCCATGTATTTGTACACTTTTAGAAGTGACCTGGATGGTTTTAACGTTTCCCAAGCCTTGTTTTCACGCTATTTTGGTAGAACCATTAACGAAGAACTCGATCCCATTCGCCAATCGACCTTGTACGTCCAAAGGACCGCCGACGACACCTATTTCAAGGGCTCCTTAAATTACAGCAATAATTTGTATTTAAAAAATAACGTCGATACCCTCCAAAATCTGCCCAAGTTGCAATACAACATTGTCAGTCGGCCCATCAATCTCGGCTTTTCCATGCCCGGGAGCTTGGCCGGACCCAGGTTCAGTTTGGAGCTTCAATACGATTATTTTAGTAGGAAAACCGACCGGCACAGCTACATCACCGAGATCGGTCATCGCTTGACCATGGCCCCCTCGCTTTTTTGGAACCAAGACATGGGCACCTTTATGAACCTTAAGCTTGACGGCGGCCTTAGGTACACGGCTTATTTTCCCACCGGCTATCGGCCCACCAGGACCGGACGAATCAAACACGAGGCCAATCAACACATTTTTTCCGGCAATGTCGATATCGAGTTAACCACCTCCCTAAGCCGGGTTTATGATTTTGGCCCCGGCCAGGCCAGCCAAACCCAGCACGAGGTCAGCCCCATCTTGGCCTTTGAACTGGTCGAAAGCCCCTCCCAATCCGAGGCGCCTTTTTTTGACATGCTCGACCGGCGCCTTTCCCGGCAAACCTTCCGCTACGGCCTTAGAAACTCAATTACCACCAAAACCCCGGTCCTGGACGCCTCGGAAAATCTTCTTTACAATGACTACAAGCAGATTTTTAAGCTGGGTATTTATGGCAGTTACGAGTTTGCCAATAACATCGAATGGGCCGAAAACACCTGGGCTCGTTACTACACCACCGGTTACTACGATAGCGGGGTCGGGCCCTTTGAGTTGGAAATTGAGAGCAATCTGGCCAACGGCGTTTCGACTAGGCTTCTTTCGCAATTTGACGGCCGGGCCGGAAAATTCACCCGCCATGAAATTTCCATGAGCCTTTTTAACCGTCGGGGCGATTCTCTGGGCCTGATCTACGATTACGACAATTCGACCATCAGTAGCGGCCCGGCCCAAGAAAACAACGTCAGCCAGATCCGCGGCGACGCCATTATAAATTTTACCGGCGGCTGGAGTTCCAGTTTTTCCACCCGCTTTGATTTTCAGCGCAAAAAAGAACTGGAGACCTACTTTACCTTAAACTACGAGGCCCAGTGTTACGCCGTCTCGGTTTTCTTTTCCAGCACCTACGATGACCAAAGGGTCGGCTTGGTCTTTAACCTTTTAGGCCTGGGCTCCTTTGGCACCCCAAGCGCCAGCCTCTCCTCGGACGGCACCTAAAAAAATTACTCTCCAAGAAATGGAGCCAAACTTTTGTAAGTTTAATGGCCCGGGCCAAGTTTTTCTTGACAGCTTAAAATCGCCCCTTTTTCGACCAGCTGGAAGTTCATTTTGGCTGGTTTTTTGTTATGATGATTTAGCCCTAAGGCCAGGCCCAGCTCTGGCTCTGGGCCAGATCGTTTTTAAAGCCCCTGTAGGCCTCTGGGAGCCCGGACCCTGGGGTAAAGGGGCCATTTGCTTCAAAATGGCCCTGGCGGGGCGATTTGAGGCCTTTACGGGGCATTTTTAGACCGGGTCAGAGGTCAGCTTTTGACCTGGTCGGGCCAGAGGCCCAATCTTGATTTTTGAGCTGGGCCGCCGGCCGCGCTTAAAAGATATAATTTCCAAGGATTACCATTCATGAGTTCAGAAGATCTTAAAAATATTTATAAAAAAGACTTAACCGAAGACTTTCCTGATCAATTAACTATAAAGTTGGGAGAAGTCGAGCTAGTTTATCAAAAAAGGCTTTTTGATTTACCAAACCAGCAAGGGCAATTGATTCAAAGCGGCCTTAGGTATGGGGAAAACCCCGACCAGCCGGCCGCCCTGTATAGACTGGTCAATGGCCATTTGGCCTTATCGGGCTTGGAATTCGTCAGCGCCAAAAATGGTCTGGTCTCCAAGATTGGCCTAAGTTCCCAGGAGGCCATCCACGGGAGCCGCAAGCATCCCTCAAAAACTAATTTGACCGACGTTGACTCGGCTTTGGGCATTATGCGCTATTTACCGGATAAACCGGCCGCCATAATCGTCAAGCACAATAACCCCTCCGGGGCGGCCCTGGACCAAAATCAAGCCAAGGCCTTTCATAAGGCCTTTGAGGCCGACCGGATCGCCGCCTTTGGCGGGGTTTTGGTCTTAAATAAGCCCCTAACCCAGGAGACGGCCTTACTGATGATCGAGCGCTACATGGAGGTGGTGGCCGCCCCGGACTTTGAAGAAGGGGTCCTCTCAATTCTTTCCAAAAAGCCTGATTTAAGAATCTTTAAAATCTCCGATATCGATAAACTAAGAGATTACGCTTATTTACGCTTTTTAGACATCAAAAGCTTACTGGATGGGGGCTTAATCTTGCAACACTCGGCCCTTAACCGCATCCGCTCGGCCGAGGATTTTACTTTGGCCTGGGCTGAAAAAAACGGTCAGAAAATTTCCTCCCAGAGGCGGCCCACCGAGGCCGAGTACCAAGATCTGCTCTTTGGCTGGGCCGTGGAGCAGGGCGTCATCTCAAACTCGGTTCTTTTTGTCAAAGATCAAACTACCGTGGCCATTGGCTGCGGCCAACAGGACCGGGTCGGCGTGGTCGAAGTGGCCTGCTTTAAAGCCAGGCGCAATTACGCTGAACACCTGTCCCACTCAAACCACGGCCTGAGCCTCATGGAACTCTCCCAAGCCGTGGAAGAAGGCCCCAAACCCATTGAAGCCCTCTCCGAGATCCTAAAACAGGTCGATGACCAAAAAGGCAACCTTTTGGGCTCGGTCATGGTCTCGGACGCCTTTTTCCCCTTCCCCGACGGTCTGGAGGCGGCCAGTGTCGAGGGGGTCACGGCCATCGCCCATCCCGGCGGCTCGCTTAGGGATTACGAAGGCATCTTGGCCGTTAACCAAGCCGAGCCCCCAGTGGCCATGGTCTTTACCGGCCAAAGGGCCTTTAAGCACTAAAGCCAAAGCCCCCAAAAGGCCCGGGGCCTTTTGGGGGCTTTTGGTTTTTTAAAAAACCATGTGGCCCCATGATCTACATTTAGGCCCCATCAGCCTAGGCGGCTATGGCTTAGCCCTAGTGGCGGCCGTGCTGGGGGCCCTTTTTTATTTAAACCGGATGGCTCCCAGGGCCGGGGTTTGTCCCAAAAGGGCCTTTGATCTGGCCTTTTGGCTAATTATCGCCGGCCTAGTCGGTTCCCGGCTGGCCTACGTAATTTTTAACCCTAAAAATTTTCTTAACTCACCCCTAAAGGCCTTTAAATACTGGGAAGGCGGGCTCATGTTTCAGGGCGGCCTGATCCTGGGCCTACTGGTGGTAATTGTCCTTGCCGCCCTGGGCCGTTTTAAATTTTTACTCATGGCCGACGCCCTGGCCCCGGCCCTGGCCCTGGGTCAGGCCATAGGCCGCCTGGGCTGTTTCGTGGCCGGCTGCTGTTACGGGCGCTTGGCCCCAAGCCATTTTCCCTTGGCCCTGACCTTTCCCCCAGGCTCCCTGGCCCCGGCCGGGATTCCCCTCTACCCGACCCAGTTGGCCGAATCGCTGGGCTTATTGGCCATTTGTTTTTTACTGACCAAGGTCCTTAATGGCCCCCGCCCGGCCGGACTAATCTTGGCCCTTTACCTAAGCCTGGCCGGTTTTCTGCGCTTTGTGGTCGATCTTTTTCGAGGCGATTACCGAGGCCCCCAGGTCCTGGACCTGGCCCCGACCAGCTACGCCGCCGCCGGCTTGGCCCTACTGGGCCTGGCCTTGACCATTTTTTTGCTCCTTCGAGATGGAAAATTTAGGCAGAGCCTTCCATAAAACCCCGGCCAGGCCGGGGTTTTTTGGCTTGGCCATTTTTTTATGGCCCTAGACGATTTTTAAAACCTCCTCCAGGGCCCCGATGATGTCATCGATGTGCTCGATACCAATGGACAGCCTGACCAGATCCTCTTCCAGGCCGCCGGACTTCTGGGCCTCTCCGGAGAGCTGGGAGTGGGTGGTCGAGCTGGAGTGAATGATTAAGCTCTTGGCGTCCCCGACGTTAGCCAAGATGGTAAAAAGCTTAATGTTATCGACCAGCTTAATGGCCGCCTCTCGGCCGCCCTTAACCCCAAAGACCACCATGCCGCCGGCCCCGTTGGGCAAATACTTGTCAGCCAAGGCATTGGCCGGATCGCCGGCCAGGCCTGGGTAGCGGACCCAGGTCACCTTGGGCTGGGCCTTTAAATACTCGGCCACCTTTAGGGCGTTTTCGCTGTGACGGGCCACCCTTAAGGGCAAAGACTCAACACCCTGCAAAAAGACCCAGGCGGCGTCCGGAGCCAAGGTGGGCCCTTGGTTTCTTAAACCGACCGTCCTAAGCCTTAGGGCAAAGGCGATCGGGCTCAGGGGCCCCAGGTCGGTGCCAAATTTAAGGCCGTGGTAACCGCGATCGCCGGTGTTGTAAAGCTCAAACTTAGGATCGGACCAGTCGAATTTCCCGGCGTCCACGATGGCCCCGCCAATGCCGGCCCCGTGACCGCCGATCCACTTGGTCAGGGAATGAATGACCACGTCGGCCCCGTACTCGATGGGCCTTAAAAGCGAGGGTGGGGTAAAGGTCGAATCGACCAACAGGGGCAAATGGTGCTTTTTAGCCAGCCTGGCGTAGAGTTCCAAGTCGGCCACGTCCAAAACCGGATTGCCAATGGTCTCGATGAAGATGGCCCTGGTCTTCTCATTTATGGCCGCCTCCACGGCTTTTTCGTCATTTACCGGGGTAAAGCGCACCGTGATGTTGTTGGATTGGGGCAAGATGGCGTCAAACATGGTGTAGGTGCCGCCGTAGAGATTTACGGCGCTGACCAGCTCGTCGCCGGACTTTAGGATATTGGTGATGGCAAAGTAAACGGCCGCCGTGCCGCTGGCCAAGGTCAAACCGGCCGCCCCGCCCTCCAAAGCGGCCAGGCGCTTTTCCAAAACGTCATTGGTGGGGTTCATGAGCCTAGCGTAAATGTTGCCAAGCTCCTTTAAGGCAAACAGATCGGCCCCATGCTGACTGTTTTTAAACTTATAGGCCGTGGTTCGGTAAATCGGCACGGCCCTAGCCAAGGTCACGGGATCGACTTCTTCCTGCCCGGCGTGGACGGCCAAAGTCTCCAGACGATACTTTCTTTCTTCGGACATTATTCCTCCCAAGTTTGGAACCAAACTAACTAAATTTACCAACTGGCTTAGTCAATTCCAAAACTATGAAAAACGGGTAAAATCACCCACAAAAAACGCTCATGATAAAACTTTAACACCCCAGCCAATGAAAGTCTCGACGACTTTCATAAAAAAACTAAAACCAAGCCGAGGCTAAAAAAAAAGCCGAAGTCACATCCCGGTGGATGCCTTCGACCTTCAGAATGACTGATTAGTCCAAAACCAATTGTGTCAAAAACGCGGCAAAAAAGACAAAGCCAAATGGCCAAAAACCAGCCCAATTCTTTTCTTAACCAAGCCAAAATCTTCTTCGATGGTTCAATCTTACCACAACCAAAAAATAAAAAAAAATTTTTTTTTATTTTTTTATTTTCAAAGTTCCTGGGCCAGTTTTTACTCAAAATCACATTTTTTCCAAAAGTTCCTCGGCAAATTCATCGAGATCCTCGGTAAGGCCTTGTTTCATCTCCCCGCAATTGGCGCAGTAAAAGAAAGAATCGCGCTCCAAGCGCAAAAATCTCTGCTGAAAACTCCACAAAATAATGCTGTTCCAAATCTTTTTTGGCGAGGCGTAAATGCCCATGTCCCGACCCAAAATCAAGACCCTTTTCCAATCAAAGCGGCACATGCTATAGCTGCCATCGGAATTAATGGCCATTTCATAAAAAACATAGGGGCAAACTTTAACTTCCTTGGCCTGGTGGCCCAAAATGCCTATGTCTTGGTTAATCTCAACTTTCTCTTGCTTGAAGGTCGGCCAGTAATCAATGGCGTGCTCGATAAAAATGCCATCGGTGATGTCGCCAAAAGTCTTGAAAAAATGCTTGGTTTGTTCTTCGGTCAAAATATCGCCGTTAATTTTGATGTTCATCTCGCAGCCCTGGCGGTGTTCATAAAAATAAGCGATGTTTTTTACGAATTTGTCATAGTCGAGCTTAATGCCGGAAAAATCCTGGTACTGGGCCGCGTTAATGCCCTCAACTGAGATATTTATCCTATCCAATCCGGCCTCAATTAGGCTCCTACTTAAGGCCGGGCTCAAAAGCGAGGCGTTGGTGGTGGTGTCGATTTTTTCGCAGCAGTTGGCCTCTTTGGCGAAGCTAATCATGTCAGCCAGCCTGGGATTCAAAAGCGGCTCGCCGTCCTTATAGAGCCTAATGACCTTGACCTTTTCTTCAAACTCATTAACCGCCTTAATGAGTTTTTTAAATTTTTCAAACTCCATGGGGCCATGCTGGCGGCCGGGAATTTTTTTCATTAATTCCCGATCACCGGTTGGGCAAAACTTACACTGAAAATTGCACTGGTCGCAAGGGTCGATGTAGATGACATAGGGCGTCACCAAGGGGATGACTTTTCTAAGTTCCAGCCGGTCAAATAAATCTAGGCGCGGTTTTAACTGAGCCTTCATGCCCATAGCTCCTTTCAAATCACCAAAGCCCCATAAAATAGCCAATCATCCAAGATTGCCTAACAAAGGTTTAATAAAAGCAAAACTATTTATAAACCAGTTCTAAATCATCATGATCTCCCCCTCATTTACGACCATCAGCCCCAAACCGGGCCTATCATATACCTTTCCCCACCCATTTCGCAACCTTGACAGAAAAAATCCCGAGTTCCTATTAAGGGCTAAGCTTATTTTCGAAACGAAAAAAGCCTCCCCCAGGCTGGGAGAGGCTTTTATTCGTTTCGGCTCTGTTTGGTTGGTCTCGGCTCTGGCTAAGCTGGTTGGTTAGCTCCTGGTTTTATTTTTACACATGACCTCGGCGGCGCTCCAGATCTCGGACTTTAAGGGCAGGTCGTCGAGTTCGGCCTTCGGGGCCAGGGACCTAGTGGCTTGGCTGTCGGGTTCCCGGCGCTCGTCCTTGGGCATGGTGGGCATGGGCTGGATTGGCTCAAGTCTCGGTTCGGGGCGCTTCACGATTTTGCCGTTAACCTTGACGAAAACGTCCAAGTTTTTGTGATCGGTCCGTTTCAGCGAACCGTTTCCATAAGATTTCCTTTGGCTGAAAAAGCCCGAACCAGGCTCCCTCACTTCGAGTCCTTTCCCGTCTTTTTCAGGGGTTAAGTTCTCTAACATTTTGTCACCTTTTCCTCGAGTCATGGCTTGGTTCACCATCATGTCATTGAGTAAGGAGTCGATGGCCAACTCGACTTTTTTTGAAGACAAGATCTGGGCGCCATAGACTAGCTCTTTATCCGAGGGGCCCCCAGGGCTTGGCCGGCTCTTAAGCTCGGCTGGGTCCCTTTCGGAGGCGACCAGGCTGACCGTCTCCAGAGCCTGCTCGCCGACGGCCGGGCGGCCCGGGTCGGCCTTTTCCAGAAGGCCAAAGACGGTTTTCATGGAGGCCTGTAAACTCTCGACTAGCCTAGCGCTAACCTCAGCCGGACGGCTATTGGTTAGGCTATATTCGTAATGGCGCTTGTAGACCCGCTCATACTCCTTTTCGATGGTGAGGAAGACGGCGAAGATGTCTTGGATCTTGATCTCGGCGTTTTTGATCTTTTTCTGGATGCTCTCTTTGAGCTTGGTCCAGTTCTCCGCGTGGGCTTCCATGGCTTTCGTGATTAGCATAGCTTGTTCTAAGTTGGTGGCTTGGCTAGCCACGGATTCTAAATAATTTTCCTTTAAAAATTGAATGACCGTTTGGCTTTCGTTTCCTATCTGAAAGTTGGTTAACTCCCCACAGTCGGCTTTGATCAGCTTTAAGTAGCTATCGAGATGGTCGGAAAAAACCTGGCCAAGCTCGGGCGAGAAGTGAGACATCATCTTCTCAAGGTCTTGGCCTTGAGCCGAATCCATGGCCTCACCGGTCTTTTGGAAATTCATCATCTCCTTGGGAAAAGGGGGCAGACGCGGGGCTTCCTTTTCGTCAAAGTCGCTAATTTTTCCGCCTGGATAAACTTGCTTTAAGATGAGTTCCTTAATCCCGTAGACCATTTCCGAGAAATCGGGTTCGTGCCTAAAGCCAAGATAATCTTGCATGGATAGGCTAATGGCCGTATGGAAGGCGTTATTAACAATAATGGCCGCCGTTTTAGTGTCAAAATCGGAGCAAGCCCCTCTGGCCACCAGATCCAGGAAAATATTCCTGTAGAATTGGACGCTATGATCGATGAAGATATTGGCGTAGACCTTGGCCGATCGGGGGTTACGATATTTTTCGCAGTGAACCAGAGAAAGCGCGTAACATGAGGTGGCGTTAAAGGCCTTCTTGGGATCCTGAACCACGGCGTCGAGCATGTCGATCAAGGTGACGGCCTTATTGTATTTTTCCATCACGCAGTTTAGGTAGAGGTAGTAAAGGTTTGAGGACAGCTCGATGGCCACCTCCAAGAGTTCCTGCTTGCACTTGAAGTGATTGTACAAAGACGAGGTCTGGATACCCACCGCGTCGGAAATATCCCTAACGGAAATGCCATCGTAGCCTCGCTCGGAAAACATGATCATGGATTCCATGAGCAGTTTGGCTTTGGTCATGGGCATATCCATGGAAACCTTATCGGTGACATCATCTTCAAAGAGTTGAAAAAACCGATCTACTTGCTTATTGCACATTTAAAGGCTCCAAACACAATTACTTTTTTAAAAAAAGTAATAATATATAATACACTTAGTGTATTTAAATTGTTTTTTGATTAACTAAAACCTATAATCAAATATTATTTCATGATATAGATCTTAGAATCAGAATTTTACAAATCTTTTTTTCTTTTTAGATATCTATACATGGATATCTATTCTTAAACCATTAAATAAACAAGCCCATCATAAGCAATATCGGTTTAATAACTGAGCCTAGGGCCTAAGCGCCTAAAAAAACCGAGGTTTTTTTTAACCCTAGAGTCTAAACTCCCAAAAAACCGGCCTTTTATCCTGAGCCTAAATAGCCAATGACCGCGGTTCGATAATTAAACATTTGAAATGACTTACAATTATCGACATTTTATTAGGGCCAAAAAATCCCTCTACCAAGTATAAAATAGCTATTTTAAGCTAAATTTACACTAGTAGTAAAAAAAACCAACTTATCTAGCGCCTTTAAAACTTGTAACGGAAATAGGTTAAAATTTCTACCTATAAATTAACCCTTCCATTTAAAATCTCTTTGTTGCACCTAACCTTGAGAATATCTTGTCATTATCGTAAAAATTTCTATTGGCCTTAAACGGCCCCTAGTCAAATAAAGCCAGGTCGCCTTTGACCATTTGAATTTAGGCTTAAGGCCGCCCTTTAGGGGAAAAGTCATTATCCCTTTCGGCTCTGGGCTTAGCCTTAGTCCTCGTAGGCCTCGGGACAGGCGATTCGCATGATAAAATGCTTAAGGTCGTTAAACATCTCAGCAAAGGAGTAGGGCGGATGCTGTTCCAGGTATTCGTGAACCCGGAGGTTAATGCCAATCAGGACGCTATGCATGATGACCATGGAGACGGTCCGGCAATCGAAAGGCTGACATAAGCCCTTGGCTACGCAATCGTCAAAGTGCTTCTTAAAGAAGTTGATGCTATATTCCAAGAAGGTATTGGTAAAAATCATCGAGGCCCGGTTGTAACGAAATTGCTCGGTCTGAACTAAAGAAAAGGCATAGCACGTAAAGGTATTGGACATTTTAATTGGCTCTAAAAAAATGACATCCAGGATTTCCGAAAACGTGCCTGAAGCTTTGATCATGGAATCAAGGTGCTGAAAATATAAAAGGTATAGATCCTCAGCGTGCTTGATGACGGCGTCAAATAAAGCTTCCTTACTCTCAAAATGATTATATAAACTCGATGGCTTGATGCCTATGACGGCGGCGATGTCTCTAATCGAGACGGCGTCGAAGCCTTTTTTGGCAAACAATATCGTCGATTCCAAGATGATATGGTCCTTGGTCTTGGAGGAATCTTCATAAAGAGGTAAACTTACGACGTCTCCAAAAATTTTATATTTTGGATCCACCTTTTGTTTAGAGGTCATAGCAAATATCCCAAGCAACCTTCAAATTCAGAAAGAAAAACCCAGGCCTTTTTTATTTTGAGCGGCTCGGCCAAGCCCTTTTTTCATTGGGGCTTGAAAGCAAAAGCCTTAAATTCTTTGGGGTCAGGCGGCTTTGGGTAAGCCAGGACCCCTTAGGCCGGACGCTAAGGTTTTTATTTCCAAACGTTCAAATCAACTGACCCAAAATAGTCAGGTCAGCTTTGGTCATCTTATCGCCGGCCGATCGCTCCGGCGAGGTAGATTACCATAGAGTTCGCCTTTTGGCCATTCTGAATCCTCCAGAATCATTAGTCATAACGGGCTATCTGGCTAGGCTTATTAACGAACGGCCGTGCACGGGCGTTAGTCTAGAAGCCTATTAAGGGAGCCTCTTTCCCATGACCGAAAAGTCGATTTATTAAGCTCAGCTATCAGCCGTTAGGCTGGGCTCACCGGGCCCACTGAGCTGGCAATTGATCTTACCCTTTTATTATAAAAATTCAAGTCATAAGTTTACCGGCTTCTGACTTGGTCTGGGAAAGGCCCTCTAGGGTTTATTCCAAGATCCCAGGGTAAGTTACCATTAAATATTCACTCTCCTTAAATTTTTAAAATAGTTCGAGTTTAAATCAAGTAAAATAGTGGACTTACCGATTCGCTCTTTTAAAGGTTAATAAAAACTATCATAAACAAAGTTCAAATAAGCCGACCGGTCATTCTAAAAGTCGTCGTCACGACAAGTTGAGAAAATTATAATCTTTTTTTAAAACCTTGTGGGATATAAAAAAACATTTAGGTAAACTTAAATCGCTAAGCGATTTATTACCCAAAGGGGACTTTACAAAAACTTAAGATATCTATATTCTTTTCTTAAAAACTAGTTTTAAAGGCAAATATAGCGGAGTAAGCTTTTACCTGGCCTGGTCATCCTTACCCAAAGGCGCCTTAAAACCAAAGATACAGAGGTCTTAAGTTTATTCAGACTATCAAATGGTGTAGCTTCCCGGGATTGACGGCCCCAAACCCTGGCGGCCTAAGAGTGACCAAAGGACTTAAGCCAGGGTCATAGAACCAATGGGATAGCCTAGGAGATGTATGTAACCAATGCTTCTTTGCGAGGACATCTACCTAATCTTACGCTTAACAAAAGTGAAATATAGTACCTTGGCATTAATTATACATGTTATAAATTAGCGAAGGTCAGCATCATAATCAATATGTTGTTAAATTAAAAAGAATGCCTTGTACCATATCACCCCAGTCTAAAATTCATCGCTGAGGACTTAGATTGTACCTTATCGACTTTAGCGTACCAAAATAACCATTTTATAGTCTATAAATATCAAACACTATATAAATAAGCTATTTATCAATTCCAATTTGTGGTTATTTTTTAAATTTTCTATCTATCACTCTAAATATCGCTTAAATACGTTTAACGTTATTTTTTTTATAACTAATTGCTATCTCATCATTACGTCTGTCTAAAATTCGTTATTAAGCCTATTTTATCGTATCATTTATAATTTATATAGTGCCGGGTTAATGTTTAATAAATAAAACCAAAGCTACCTTTACTTTAAAAAATTTAACTAAACCTAATTTTACTTAACAAAACCTCACATTTTTTAAATCGACTAGGTTCTTCAGACTTTAAAGGATTCTATGACCCTTTCTGGCATTTATCAGGTGACCTTGTGGTCTTAAATCCAAGTGAAACGCTCGCGCCGTAACCGTCTAACCGTTTTCGTCCCTTCCGACCTTTTCGTTTATCTCGAACTAACGTTTGGCCTTTTATATCTATCAGAATTTTTTGGTGAAATCAAGTACCATCAAAAACTTTTTTACCGTAACGCGCTCACCTATTAGTTTTAAGTCACAAGGTCACCTCGAGACCCAGATTTAAAGCTTTGTTCTTAATATTCCCGCTCTTACTTCAACTGGGTCCCGTTAATCCGGTTACCCGGACATCCGTCGTTGGTGCTCCATGATCGAGGCGTAAAGTGGAACGCAGATCTTGACCGCGTTGCGCTTAGCCCAATTGGGTTTATACAGCTCATAAAAGGGCTGGTTCCAGTTAAGGACGTAGTCCGGGGGGGTTTCCCAGTACTCCGTCAGGCGGCTATAGAAGATGGGGAGAGGCCTTTCGGGCCGCTCCACCCGACTGCCATAAGTCCCAGCGTCCATGGGCATGGCAATCAAATCATCGGGAACGATATCTCCCGGCAAAACCTCGACCGTGGTCCAATATTCAAAAAAGCCCCTCATGTTGAGGTTAGCGCAAATCCCGTATAGGTCCCGCTCTTGAGGGATCAAGGTCCAGGAGAGCCGCTCAAGAAACTTAAACCATAAAAGGTCGTAATATTGCGACACTTCCTTGGAATTGAGGATCGAGCAATAGCCGACCAAAGTCTTCCTAGGTAAATTTTCCACGGCGTCGATGTAGACAGTGTCGGACATGGCACCCTCCCATGAGAGCTTCAAAAAATTGGCATCTTTTTCTTGGCCAAAGGCCGGAATCGATGAGATAAGCTTCTTTTTCTTGGCCAAGGGCCGGAATCGATGAGATAAGCTTCTGTTTCTTGGCCCAGGGCCGGACTCGATGAAA
>JAITJP010000013.1 GCA_031278835.1 Deltaproteobacteria bacterium | reverse complement strand
CTCATAAAAAAAGGCCCCATCCTCTCTGACAAGGATAAAATGGCCATGAACTTGGAAGACTGGTGGCGAGACCCTCGGGTAACACTTGTCTAAGCCCCTAAGCCAAGCCCCGGCCGCCCGCTTGGTCCCAAAAAGCTCTAAATTAGGGCCTATGGGCCCCAGCCCCTGGCCATGGCCTGGCCCATAACTGTGAGGCCAAAGTAACACTTTTTCCTCCAGCCCGGGCCCAAAAGCCCCTTGGCCGTTACCCTTAGGTAACACCTGGGGCTTTTGGCCCAGCCCAGGCCCATCCAGACCCCGGCGGCCCGGGGCCCGCGGTGTGGAGCCCTTACCCGGCCTTTTATGGGCCGGCCTTAGGATTAAAAGCATTGAAAGTCTTAATACAAAGGGTCAGCCAAGCCCAAGTCGAGGTTGATGAGCAAATCGTGGGCCAGATCGGCCCGGGACTTTTGGCCCTGGTCGGGGCGGCCCATGGCGATGACCAAGCTTGCTGTGAATTTTTGGCCGAAAAAATCCTGGGCCTTAGAATCTTCGATGACGGTGAGGGCAAGATGAATCTCTCGGTCAAAGACGTTCAAGGCTCAATCCTATTGGTTAGTCAGTTTACCCTCCTAGCCGATACCCGCAAGGGCCGTCGCCCCAGCTTTGTCGGGGCGGCTGACCCGGAACTGGCCAAGGCCTTATACCTTCATATGGGCCGATACTTGGAAAATCATCTCCCGGTGGCTTACGGGGTTTTTAAGGCCCACATGAAAGTTGCCCTGGTAAACGATGGCCCGGTGACCATCATGCTGGAAAAATCCCCCCTCGATTCGGCCTAGCAGTTAAAAAAAACCAAAGGCGCCTAAATAAAGCCGCTCTGGGATTTTTTTGGTAATTTGAGAGCCCGAGTCTAGCTAATAAGACTAAATTGATGTCTAAAAACTTTGTTTCTTGAGACTGTATGGGCCAAAAAACCATTGAGCGGCTATCGGTGGGCCTTTTCGCGGCGAAAAGCAAGTTAGGGGCTGGTTGGCCGTTTTGGCCTGGCCTAAGGCGGCCGCTTCTTAAAAGAAATGGCTGAACCTTGTGACCTATATTTTTGTAAGGGCTTTTGAAGTTTTTTTGAGATTTTAAGTTTTTAAGTTAAAAAATACCGCTGATTGGTAGTCTTTTTTTTCTTGGGCCTGACGGCGCCCTTTAGTCTTTAGAAAAAAACTGGAATTTTATTTAATCTCTATTAAGATTTTAGTTAAGGCGCTAATGAGTGAATGAAGAAGTATATTTAACAAAATTTTTTATTTTTAGCTAGGGTTTTAAGAAAATTTTCCTTGGCTTTTGAGATTTTTAGGCGCTTTTTTAGAAAAATATCTTAAAAAAGTATCTTAGGCTCCCGTAAAAAGAGTCCTTTAGTTAACTTAAGCTTCAATTATGTTAAAACCTTTATGAGTAAATTTTCTTTAAGTTTAAGGTTTTTTCATGCTTAGCCTTTAGGGAAAAAAACTTACTTAATTGGCGAGCTTTAATGGTTGGGGTTGGGAGTTTTTAAAGCTTTAATCATGGGATTTTTTTAGTTAAGGGATTAACTAAATAGTGATTTTACTGGGAGGGCCAGGCGGCCATGCTCTTTCCGCTCTGCGTATATGGAAAAATGGAAAAACATGGTAAACCGGGGGCCCATTACGCCATTATTAATTGCCACAAGGATTTTGGACCCGAGGCCTTGAAGATTTTTCATCAAGTTAGGCGGTCTTTTAATTGGCGGGGCCGGGCTGGGGAGCGCTTCGAGACCGGTCAGGCCTATTGGCCCATGGGCGAGATGGTTGGTCTTTCGCTTAGGTTTATTGACGTGGGCCGAGATTACTTTGGCCGTCCCCATACCCTGCGTTTGGAAGCGGCCTTGGTTAGGGAGAAATCATGGCTGGGCCTAAAAGGCTATCTGGGGCTGGGTTCTTGGCCCAAGGAACTTTGTTTGGCCGATCAAGTCGATCTGGCTCAGACTGACGAAATAGCTTTACTTAGGCCTCCAAGTCTACCGGTTTTTATCGTTAAATCAAAAAACCTTGACTGCCCACTAATTAAAGAGTCTTTTTTTTAATATTAGTTGGAATTTTAAGCCTTATTTTAAAAATTAATTAGATTTTTGCTCTAGGGTAGGCTTTATTTTAGCTTATTATTGGGCCTGGTCTTGGCCTACGGTGAAATTATAAAGTTAAATTAATGGTTTTTATTAATTTGTCCCTTGATTAGGCCATACTTTACTTAAAAAAAACAACAGGGCCGATCGGAAAGCCCTCTTTCCGATCGGCCCTGTTTTTGTCTTGGCTGGGTTTTTGGCCGGCTTTACATTTGCATACGCATGATTTCTTGGTAGGCGTTTAGAACTTTGTTGCGGACCTGCATGACCATCTTAAAGGAGGTTTCGGCTTTGCTCATCGATAAAAGCGTTTCGTGGATGTTACCGTTTCTGCCCGTGGAGAGTTCTTCCATGGCCGTTTTGGCTTGATGTTGAAGGTCATTGGTGTTGACCAAGGTGGCTTT
>JAITJP010000008.1 GCA_031278835.1 Deltaproteobacteria bacterium | reverse complement strand
TGGTGGTTAACAGCCACCCGCTCTACCGACTGAGCTACTGAGGAACGTAAATTTTTATGGGCTAATTTCAGCTTAGCCGCGACCAATCAACCGGGTTATTATAGCCCCTGGAGGCCATCATGTCAAGCTTAATTTTTTAGAGCGGCTGGGCGGCCAGGCCGGCCCCCCCAGCCCCAGGCTCCTGGGGGTTTGGGGGGGCTAGGTTTAGTCTTTGACCAGGGCTTCGAGGGCCGGCTGGTTTTCGGAGATCCAGTTGAGGCCGCGCAGGAAGTGGGTCATGTAGGAGATGGCCTCGTAGTTATTGATGTTGTCAACATCCAGGTAATACCAGAGCTCGGTCAGCCAGTAAATGAGGTAAAAGTGAGCCCCGGCCAGCATCCTGACAAAGACCTTTTTCTCGGCCTGGGTTAGGGGCGAGAGATCGGTGTTTTTAAGGCCAAGGGCGTAACCCTCTAGAAAGTTTCGGCAGTCGGCGAGGCGCAAAAAGCCATCGGTTTCCAGGTCCCAGGAGCCGCAGCAGTAGACCAGCCCCAGGCAGATGTCAAAGATTCGGGCGTCCACCTTGGACCAGTCAAAGTCAAAAAGCCCGACCGTGTTTTCGCCCTCAAACTTGACGTTTCCGGCGTGGTAGTCCCCGTGGATGGGCAGCTCCAGGAGATCGTCATACTCGTCGGGAGTGATTTTGAAGCGCTCCATGTAGTTTAGGATCGAGGGCAGGATTTCCTTAAAACTGGCGTGGAACTGGGTCTCCAGGGGCTGGGCCAGACGCTCTTGGAAAATCCGGCTAAAGTCGGGGATGAGCACCTTGACCTTGGGTTCGGTCTTACGCTGATCGCCTTGGGGCTCAAAGGTATGGGTGGCGGCGTGGAAACGGGCCAACAAAGCCCCCAGGTTTAGGTACTCCTGAGGGCTGCTCTTGTTTTCAATCCAGGTGTATTTGTCCTGGCCGTTTAGATATCTATAGACCGTGAAAATGCGGCTGACCCTCTGACCGGATTTTAGCTCGTTTAGGCGGATAAAGGTTCGACCGTCCTGGGCCGGGTAGATGCCGGCCGCCTCGGCAAAGCCTTTTTTGAGGGCGTGCTGGATGAGGCCATGCTCCATAAGAACGTCGGTATCGGTAGCCTCGACTTTGTATTTTCGGACGAAATAGTCGGTTCTAAGGCCGTCCTTTTCCAGGATAACCCCAAAGCTACGATTGGTATAGCCACCAAAGACCTCGTGGATTTCCACCACTTGACCCAGCCGGTAATGGTCGTTAAAAAGCTGGTGAATCTGGTTGTAGAGAACCTGCGACTCTATGGCCGAGTAGGCTTCTTCGGTGACCTTGCGACTGTTTACCAAAATATCCCGCCACTTTTCGAACTTTAGCGGATCCACCTCCAAGATGGGTTTCATGTTCTGACAATCCATTGAGAACCTCCTGGGATTGCTGATTCTAAGGCCCTGGGGCCTTGAATTCTCAAGGGTTGAATGGTTGTCCCTATCAAAAGCCTGACCCGGTAACACCTCCATGAGCGGCTTGACGATTTTTTAGGACAAAAAAACCAAGCCAAAAAACGACAAAAATATAGCGGCGTCTTTTGACGATATAATTATCTAAGTAAAAACTTAAAAAAGTCTACTTAGAGGCTTAATAAACCTTTAATATATATATAACAAACTTTTAAAGAAAAGTAAAGCGGGGTACGAAGAAAATGAGAGGCCCTTATGGGCATGTGGGCAAGATCGGTCTGGCTTGACCCCGAGGGTCAAGCCAGACGAGGCTTGGCGCGGTTTTTCGCCTGAATTTTATTCGTACCAATAAGCCTGGCCTTCGGGCAGACCCGGGATATGCTCCCGAACCTTTTTATCAATGTCAGCGGCCAGGGCGTTGGGGTTGGGCTTGGTCAAGATCTTTTTGGCCAGCTCGGCCGCCTGGACTTCGGCCGTGGGCTTACCGTCGTTTATCCACTTGCTCCTAAAGCCCCTGACCCCGATGGTGGGATAGTGGGTGACTTTGCGGAGATTTTTGGCCGTGTGCGGCAAAACCATATAATTGCCACCCGGGCCGGTTTTGTTAATCAGCTCCAGGCAAAAATCATTGGGCTCGTAGACGATGCCTTTCTTAAGGTGTTTTAAGTTTAAGGCGATCTCGTTGTCGATGACGGCTTTGGCAAAATCAAAGGCCATCAGGCCGCCCAAAAGCCCGCCCATGTTGAAAAGATCCGAACCGGCCAAAAGGGCGGCCACGGTATTGAGACTGGTCTCGTAGCCGTTTTGGACGTCATTTGACTGGGAATTGGTCAGCCCAATGTAACCGCCGGAGGGCACCTTGTAAAAACGGGCCATCTCGCTATGGCCCATCTGGAGGATGCCGGTTTCAATGGCCCCGGGGGCGTAATCGCCGTTTCTCATGTCGCCAACCGTGGACAGGACGGCGTAGATGACCCCGGAACCCGGCTTAATGGCCTGCATCAAAAAGGCCAAGGACAAAAACTCGGCGTTGCCCATGGTCAGGGTGCCCAGTAAGCTCATGGGCGAGGTCATGCCGGCGTTAGGCACGATGGTTCCGTAGACCGGCAGGCCCAGTTTGGCCAAATAAACCACCGAGGCGGTTGACTCGACGTCATAGGTCAAGGGCGAAATGACCGGGCAATAGTGGTGGTTTATGAAGGGCCTTTTAAAATAGGCTTCCTTACTCCCGGCAATGGTGTAACCCAGGTCCAGGACCTTTTCCAGATCCGGGATGGAGGGGGTATTGGAACGTACCGGCTTTTTGCAATTTTTTAGGGCCGGGTAGAAACGGTAAAGTGATCTCATGTCCGGCGGGGCGTCGTCGGCCAAAATGGAGATGGAATACCCGTCAAAGCCCTTAAGCTAGTGTATGAGATAGGCGATATTGGCCACGTCGTGGCTGGTGCCCCGCCTCTCTTCC
>JAITJP010000452.1 GCA_031278835.1 Deltaproteobacteria bacterium | reverse complement strand
TAAGCCACTCGGACACCTCTCCGCGGCAAATAGCTATTATAGCTGGCCTAGAAAATTTGTCAAACATTTTTTTAGGTCCAAGCTGGAAAAAATAGCCTAAAAAAAAACGGGGCCAAAGGCCCCGTTTTTATAGCGGCTATTTGGAAGCCGTGGAAGTCTGGGCCGGTTGGGGCGTGGAGTAAAGGTTACTGTAGGATACGATTCGAGATAAACCGGTATTGATCATGCCGCTGCCGGGGTCCAGGACCACGGCCGTGACCAGGTCTTTGGAACCATTGTTGTCCAAGTCGGCCAGCTGGTAATCGACCGGGGGGCCGGGCAGTAGGTTGGTACTGGAAAAGAAAGGCACCAAGGAGAGGTTATTAAACTTCATGGCCTCAATGACCCCGCCGTCAAAGGAGCGCAGGTTATTCATGACCTTAACGCCCGATTGGCGATTTTTAGCCACGATGACTTCGTTGGCCCCGTCGTTATCGATGTCAGCGAAAACTATGCGGCTAGGCAGGTAGAGGACATTGCGGCCATCGTCTTTGGAATTGGAAATATCGATGTAATTGACCGTGCCGCAGTATTCCGAGGAAGCCTGGGCGGCGAAATTTTCCCGGCTGCCGCCGGTATAGACCCGCAGGTTCTCGGCCGGGTAAGTAACCGTGGCGATCATCCTTTGGCCCGAGGAGCCCAAATCGCCGGCGTTAAAAAAGAAAATATTAACGCCAAAGGGCAGTTCAATCTTGTCACCGACCACGACCTTACCGCCAGAAAAGGAAGCCTGATGGACGTTTCCAATAAAAACGTTGTTGGAATTGCCCGATCCCTTTTGGGCGGCCAAGTTGCGGCGCTGGCCGCTCCCGTAAACTCTCAAGTAGAAAGGCAGGTGGCTACCCAAAACCTTCAGGGTCTTGGAATTGTCGTAAGCCAAGACAAATGAGGAGGGCCCGGCCCCGCTGGCCTGACAACTTAAGACAATCTCGTAACGACCGTCATTGTTGGTGTCGTAAAAATCCACGCTTAGGCCTTTGACCGACTTGGGGATCTCGAAGGTGGCCAACTGTTCCATGAGGCCATTATTGACCCGGACCAGGTAAAGGTTATGGGGCGTGGCGTAAACCAGCTCGTTTTTACCGTCGCCAGTGGCGTCGGCCACGTCCAGGCCAACCAGGCGCTCGTGGATGTAATCGGTATACCACAAGGAGCCTTCGGAGATCTTTGATTCCTGGGACAAAAGAAAGTTGGGATTGAGCGGGGAATCGACCGGGGGCGGATTTTTACCCAAGAGAGTGTATGAGGGATGGCGCACTTGAGGCTTTTCGTCTTGGGCCAGGAGCTGGGCGGAAAAAAAGACCGACAAGGCCAGGGCGGCCATGACCAAAACCGCTAGGGATTTGAAAGTATGATTCATGGTAATAGTATCCTTTGAGCAAGTCACTATTGTCAAGGCCTAATCGGCCGGTTATCTAGAAAATAGATTATAAGATATTCGAAAAAAATAACCTTCCATGTTTTTGTTAGGCAGTTTACCAAAAAAACAGTCAGTTTTCAAGGAAAAAAGGTAATCGATGGCTCTTGGCTGAGCCCTAGGACTAACCAGCCTGGGGCGGCCTGGGGCGGCCTGAGAAGGCCTAGGCGGCCGGCCGGGGGTGTTTGGGGGGCTTTTGGCCAGGCCAGGCCTCCTGGGGCCGATTTGGGGCCTTTATGGGCCTATTTTGGCCGGGGCGGCCCTGGGCCTTTTGGGCTTCCTGGAGGCCCCCCAGAATCGGGGGCCCTGGGCCAAGATCAGAGCCTAAGGGGCATACTCTCGATGTCGCTTAAAAACTCGGTCAAACGGTCGGTGACCTCGACCTTGTTGGAGGCCAGAAAGGACAAGCCGGTGTAAAAAGTGCCCTGCTGGTTGCGGCTGCCCTTTTTTTCCACGACCAGGCCCTCGATGGCGTTTTGGGAATCAAGGTACATGGTCATGTTCAGATGGGTTTGATCGGGCAGTTCCACGGTCGAGGCGGCCAAGCAGCCACCCCAGGAGATGTCCAAAACCAGGCCTTTGGCCACGATTTCCGTGGGCCGATCCGAGGCGGCCAAGGTCACCGGGATATTGACCGGATAGCGTTTGTCGGTCCTTAGGTTGGAAATCTCGACGCTTTGGGGCCAAGTCAAAAAGGCCAAGGCGTAAGGGCGATTGATGGAAGCGACCACCTCGGCCGGAAAGATGAGGATCTGGCCGCGGGCGATGAAATTTATCGACCAGCTGCTGCCTTCATCCAAAACCACCGGTAGGCCGTTAACTTTGGGCACCTCGATTATGAGATAGCGGCCCGGCCGACTGCCCACTAGGATAGTGGACCATTTGGACTTAATGGTGCCCATAGCCAAAAGTCTAATCCTCTGGCCGGGAAACAAAATCTCCGGAGTCAAAACTTGCGGGTCACCGTTCATAAAATAACACTATCACTCTAGTTAAATGAATCAAATCAGCCCTTGGATAATTTAGTCGCGAAAATTATATATTCTTGGAAACCAAGCGAAAACAATCGCCCTTAAGGTAATCAGACTAGTTTAACATTTTAGGGCCTTGGTTTCAAACTAAAAAAAGCCAATGCCCGGCCCGGGGCCCATTGGTTTTTTTTAGGCCCTTAAGGTCAAGCCCATTTCCACGGCCCTAAGCAAGTCTCGGGCCGGGGCAAAGGCCGGGTTTATGGTTATGGCCTTTTTTAGGGCCTCGGAGGCGTTTTTGGGATCATTTAGCTCCAAATAGGCCCGGGCCAAATTAAAAAAAATGTTTTCGTCATTGGGGTGAACCAAAACGGCCTTATGGTAAGCCTGGATGGATTCCTGGAAACGGCCCTGGCGACGATAGATGATGCCCAAACTATTATATACATTGGTGGTGTTGGGACGCAAGGCCAAAACGGTATTTAAGATCTCCTCGGCCTCATTGTCCTGGTTTTGGGTTAAATGTATTTGGGCGGCGTGTTCCAAACACTTCTCGGCTTCATTGGTTTTGCCTAATTTTTGATAAATTAAACCCATTTGTTTAAAAGCCCGGGCGTGTTGATGGTTAATAAGCGTGGCTTTTCTAAAATTCTTTAAAGCTTCAGTAAAATCACCCCTCATGCTAAAAATATAACCCATATTATAGTAGACTTCAGCGTTAACGTCTATCTCCAGGATCTCGTTACAGGTGGTCAAGGCTTCCTCAAAATGGCCCGATTGGATCTGTTCCTTGCATTTGCTTTGCAATTCCTCGGCTTCCTCGATTTTGGGATCCAGGCTTTGGTTTAAGGCCTCGCTGACCTGGCGCTTAAAGGTATCGTTGTCATAGGGGTGGTGCAGGACGCTGTCCACGCCAAAGCGGCCCAAACTGGTCATGGTGTGTTCCGACAACTTTTGCCCATAAACAATGACGATACTGCGGATGTCATCGATGTCTTCTTGTTGCCTGACGATGTTTAAAATGGATAGTCCGCTCAGATCCGGTAAGTCCTGGCTAATTATCAGTAAATCCGGCCGAAAATTCTTAATCATGGCCACGGCCTCGGAGCCATTTTCGGCGTGCAGATGATTAAAATAGCCCAATTCCTGAAGTAAACCGGAATTTCTATCCAATGACTCTAAATTAGAATCCGCCAGGAGAATGGTGGGCTGACCGTTAATGGGTTTCACGTTTTTGACACTCGGGAGCTAGAAAAAAAGTTAAAAAATCAACTAAGATTTTAAAATCATCACTTCGTGTGATGATTTAGAATTCTTGTTTATCTTAAAGGGACAAGGGACTGGAAAGTCGACCGGTTATGGCCGAGGCGGCGGCTACGGCCGGGCTAACCAGGTGGGTGCGAGCCCCGCGGCCCTGCCGGCCTTCAAAATTACGGTTGGAAGTGCTGGCGCAGCGCAGGCCCGAGGGCACCCGATCCGGGTTCATGCCCAGGCACATGGAGCAGCCCGGCTCTCGCCATTGGCAACCAGCCTCGATAAAGATTTGGGCCAAACCGCTTTGTTCGGCGGCCAGTTTGACCGGGCCGGAGCCGGGCACCACCAAGACGGTCACCCCGCTTTTAACCTTGTGGCCCTTAAGGATCTGGGCGGCCAGCTCAAGATCTTCCAGGCGCCCGTTGGTGCAAGAGCCAATGAAAACGTAGTCGATCTTAAGCTGGTTTAGCTTTAGGCCGACTTCCAGGCCCTGGTATTTGAGGGCGTTTTCGGCGGCCAGGCGCTCAGTGGGATTGGTTAGGGAGCGGGGGTCAGGCACCCGATCACTAAGAGGCAAATTCTGGGCCGGGTTGGTGCCCCAGGTGACCAAGGGCTCCAGGGCCGAGCCGTCAATTTCAAGGCTTTGCTCAAAAAGGTAGTCTGGATCGGTTATTAAGCTTTGCCAATAGCTTTGGGCTTCCAAGAAATCGCCGCCTTTGGGGGCAAAGGGCCGATCTCTTAGATAGGCCACGGTCAGCTCATCTGGGGCGATTAGGCCCATCTTGGCCCCACATTCTATGGCCATGTTGGCCAGGGTAAAACGCCCTTCCATGGACAGGGCCTTAACGGCCGGGCCCCGGTACTCCAGGGCCTGGCCGGTGCCGCCGGAGACGCCCAAAAGGTTAATTATTTTTAAGATTAAATCCTTGGCCGTGACAAAGGGCCCCAGGCGGCCGCTAACCTCCACGGCCAGGTTTTTGGGCTTATATTGGGGGATGGTTTGGGTGGCCAAAACGTGCTCAACTTCGCTGGTGCCAATGCCAAAGGCCAAGGCCCCCAGGGCCCCGTGGGTGGCCGTGTGACTGTCGCCGCAGACCACCGAGTGACCCGGTAAAATCAGCCCCTGCTCGGGCATGGTCACGTGGATGACCCCGCGGTTTTTATCCTCTACCCCAAAAAAAGTTTTGACCCCAAACTCGGCTTGGTTGTTTTCCAAGGCGGCCAGCTGGGCCTCGGCCACGGCGTCTTTGAGGGGCCTGGACAAATCGTCGGTGGGCAGAGAATGATCGATGACGCCGCAAACCAGTTCCGGCCTTCTAAGAGCGCGCCCGGCCAGGCGCAGGGCGTAAAAAGCCTGAGGGCTGGTGACCTCGTGAATGAGGTGACGATCCACGTAAAGCAGATCCGGCTGGCCCTCTGTTCGGGCCACCACATGAGCTTCCCAGAGTTTGTCCAAGAGACTGGGCATAATCTTTATTTTTCTCCCACAACCAAAGAAGTTTTTATTTTGACCATTGCTCAAAATAAAAAATTGACACAAAAAGACTGTTAGCCCATTAAAGAAAAGAAAAGAAGCGCTAGTTTGGCAAAAAGCGAAACAATAAGTAAACTTATTAGGCTAAACAGAAGTTTATAAAATGTTATATATAATTTATGATTATGAACTTAAGAGTTAATTAAAGTTAAAGAACGAATAATTCTTTTCTCAAATTTAAAATCAAATATGCAAATATAGGCCTCTTAAAAATCAGACATTATCCGACCTTTAGAAACAATCATTAAAATTACCAGAAAAACCTCAGCGGGGCCAGGATCGATAGGTCTCGAAATTACCTAGACCTCCAATTAAGATTCTTATTGGATATTGTAGCAAAAATAAACTTTCTTTTCCAGTCTCTATGATATTTTGCCAGTTAAATAAATTCAGATAACATTGAAAAATCAGCTGGCCAGAGGCCCAGGGCCCCTGGGCCTATTGGATCTGGCTGCGGGGCTGCTATAATTAATTGACCGGCCTGGGCTTCCATCAGCCTAGCTGGACCCAGTCTTTTGACAATAAAATTCATTTATCGGGCGGAAAAATATTTAAAATGTGGTCTTTTTTGTTTATTGGTCTTGATAATAGTTTATTTTTCGCGAAATTTTTTAAAATTTCCTTAAAAAACCATGCCTAAAATAGCCAATCTTGGTTTCTGGTTGGCCCTGGCCTCGCCGGTGGCCTTTTCCTTTTTTAACGCCGGGGTTCGGCTTATTAGCCAGGAAATGACCGTTTTTGGCCTCTTGTTGTTGCGGGGCTGGACCGGGCTGCTTTTGGTTTGTCTGGCCTCTTTAGTTTTAAAAAAGCGACCTTGGGCTAAAAATCCCCTATTTTTATGCCTAATTGGTTTTTTGGGGGCCCTTTCGACCGTCTTGACCACCTCGGCCTTTACCATGATCCCCCTTTATCAAGCCGTGGTCATTTTGTACCTCTACCCCTCCCAGTCGGTTATTTTATCGGCCATGATTAACCGGGAAGGCATCAGCCTTAGGGATCTACTGGGCCTGCTGGTGGCCTTTGCCGGCTGTTTGATCTTGGTCTGGCCCTCCGAGAGCGCCGGCCTAAGTTTCCAGCTGGGCCACTTGTTGGCCTTTTTGGGCGGCGCGGTTTACGCCCTGTCCATAGTTTTAACCAGGCGCCTTAAGGTTTTTAACAGCGGCCTGGAGCCGATATTTTTCTACAGCCTTTTTGCCGCCCTAAGCGCCCTACCCTTGGCCCTTTTGACCGGCCAGGGCCTTGGTTTGGATTCGGCCGGCGAGCTGGTCCGGGGCTCATTGTTGGGCTTACTGGGTTCCACGGCCCAGTTATTGGCTTACGCCGCCTTGAGGTTTTTGCCGCCCTATAAGGTCGGGGTCATCGGCACCTTGGAGATTTTAGGTAGCGCCTTATTTAGCCTGATCTTTTTTGGCGATAAGCTGGGACTTAGGTCCCTTATCGGCGGACTACTGATAATCTACGCCGCTTTTGGCTTTCACCAGCCCCAAGGCCAAAAAAAATCCGGCCAGCCATCCTAAGATGGCCAGCCGGATTGGTTTTTTTTTTAAGGCCGGGGGGGATTTTTAGAGCCTAAAATCCCGATGGCCGTGCTGGATGGCGGCTAAGTGCTCGGCCACCAGGGCCCTAATTTTGAGGTTGGGCACGTGATGGATCTCGTTTTCGATTAGGGCGTTACCCAGCTCCAGGGTGTGGGGCGAGGCGTAATCCATCAAGTATTCCTTAAGGGTCATCAAGGCGTTGGGGTGGCAGCAGTTTAGGATCTTGCCGCTTTTGCAAAGGGCCATAAAGCGATCGCCGGTGCGGCCTTCCCGGTAGCAGGCCGTGCAGAAGCTGGGGATGTGACCCAGTTCCATGAGCCAACCAATGACCTCGTCGAGGCTGCGATTGTCGTTGACCTCAAACTGGGTGGAGTTGTCGTCTTCGGCCTCGGGCTCATAGTAACCGCCCACGCTGGTCCGGCTGCCGCCGCTGATCTGGGAGATGCCCAGTTCCAGGACCCTTTCCCGGCACTCTTTACTCTCCCGGGTGGAGACGATCATGCCGGTGTAGGGCACGGCTATGCGAACGCAGGCCACGATCTTGGCGAACTGGTCGTCGGTGATGCCGTTAGCGAACTGATCGGGATCGATGTCGTCGGCCGCCCTAACCCTGGGTACGCTGATGGTGTGGGGACCCACGCCGTGGGCGGCTTCCAGGTGTTCGGCGTGCATCAAAAGGGCGGCCAACTCGTAACGGTAGAGTTCCAGGCCAAAAAGAACGCCCAGGCCCACGTCGTCTATGCCTCCGGTCATGGCCCTATCCATGGCCTCGGTGTGCCAAGCGTAGTCATGTTTGGGCCCGGTGGGATGGAGCTCTTCGTAACTCTTGCGGTGGTAGGTCTCCTGAAAGAGGATGTAAGTGCCAATGCCGGCTTCCCGGAGTTTGGAATAATTTTCCACCGTGGTGGCGGCGATGTTGACGTTAACCCGGCGGATGGCCCCGTTTTTATGCTTGATCGAGTAAATGGTCTTGATGCTCTCCAAGATATACTCGATGGGATTCATGGTGGGATGCTCGCCGGCTTCCAAGGCCAAACGCTTGTGACCCATGTCCTGGAGGGCGGTGACCTCTCGAATGATCTCCTCTTGGGTGAGTTTTTTCCTGGAAATGTGCTTATTTTTCTGGTGGTAAGGGCAGTACAGACAGCCGTTCACGCAGTGATTGGAAAGGTAGAGAGGGGCGAACATGACGATACGGTTACCGTAAAAGTCTTGCTTGATTTGACGAGCCAGGGCGAAGATTTCCTCGTTTTTGTCTTCCAGCTCGCAGTCAAGAAGCACCATGGCCTCTCGGTGGGTTAGTCCGGTCCGCTCTTTGGCTTTGCTAAGAATCGAATCGATTAAAGCGGCGTTGGTGGCGTTCTTTCGAGCGTACTCCAGGGTGTCTAGGACCTCGCCGTGGTCGATGAATTCGCTGGCCTTACTGGACTTGGGATCATACATTTTAAAAGCCTCCTTCCGGGTCGGGCTGTCCTTCCCCGTTAGTGATTGAAAATAAAAACGGCCTAATCAGAAAGCC